>NZ_DCYC01000003.1:421-11449 GCF_002330965.1 Arsenicicoccus sp. UBA2120 | reverse complement strand
CTCGATGTGAGCGACCTTGGCGGGCACGCCGTCCTTGTCGTGACGACGGAAGTCGATCACGCGGTAGGCGCGCTTGTGGCCACCGCCGATGTGGCGGGTGGTGATGCGGCCGCTCGAGTTGCGTCCACCGCTCTTGGGCAGCGGGCGCACCAGCGACTTCTCAGGTGTGCTGCGCGTGACCTCTACGAAGTCCGCGACGCTCGAGCCACGACGACCCGGCGTCGTGGGCTTGTACTTACGGATAGCCATGTCTGATCCCTCAGTGTCCTAGTCGATCCTCGGTCGCCGGCGTCAGACGCCAGCGCCTCCGAAGATGTCGATCGACCCTTCCTTGAGGGTGACGATCGCGCGCTTCGTGTCCTTGCGCTTGCCGAGGCCGAACCGCGTGCGGCGGG
Source organism: Arsenicicoccus sp. UBA2120 (assembly GCF_002330965.1). Taxonomy (NCBI): domain Bacteria; kingdom Bacillati; phylum Actinomycetota; class Actinomycetes; order Micrococcales; family Intrasporangiaceae; genus Arsenicicoccus; species Arsenicicoccus sp. UBA2120. Next base: position 11,054 of record NZ_DCYC01000003.1, on the reverse strand, counting down.
TCTTGCCCGGGCGGTTGAGCGTGTGCACGGAGTCCACCTTGACCTTGAAGATCTGCTCGATGGCGATCTTGATCTCGGTCTTGTTGGCCCGGGGGTCCACCACGAAGGTGTACTTGCCCTGGTCCATCAGTCCGTACGACTTCTCGGAGACGACCGGCGCGAGCAGGATGTCGCGGGGGTCCTTGATGGTGCTCACTTGGTGTCCTCCTCAGCCTTGGCGGCCGCCGGGGTGCCCTTGGCCAGGAAGGCCTCGAGAGCGCCCTGGGTGAAGACCACGTCGTCCGCGCAGAGCACGTCGTACGTGTTGAGCTGGTCGGCGACCAGGATGTGCACGTTGGCGATGTTGCGGACGGACGCCATGCCCAGCGTGTCCTCGCGCTCGATGACGACGAGCAGGTTCTTGCGCCCGCTGATGCCACCGAGGACGTTCGCGGCCACCTTGGTGGACGGCGCGTCACCCTCGACGAGGGAGGACAGGACGTGGACGCGACCGTGACGAGCGCGGTCCGAGAGGGCGCCACGCAGGGCGGCGGCCTTCATCTTCTTGGGGGTGCGCTGCGAGTAGTCACGCGGCACGGGCCCGTGGACGACGCCACCGCCGGCGAACTGCGGCGCACGCGTCGAACCCTGACGGGCGCGACCGGTGCCCTTCTGGCGGTACGGCTTGGCGCCACCGCCGCGCACCTCGGCGCGCGTCTTGGCCTTGTGCGTGCCCTGACGAGCGGCGGCGAGCTGGGCCACCACGACCTGGTGGATCAGCGGGATGTTGGTCTGGACGTCGAAGACCTCGGCCGGCAGCTCGACGGAGCCGGCCTTGGCGCCCTTGGCGTCCAGGATGTCGATGGTCGTCATGTGGATCAGGCCCCCTTGGCGGCCGTGCGCACGAGGACCACGCCACCGCGGGGACCGGGGACGGCACCCTTGATGATCAGCAGGCCCTTGTCGGCGTCCACGGCGTGGATCGTGAGGTTCTGGGTGGTCTGGCGCACGCCGCCCATGCGGCCGGCCATGCGCATGCCCTTGAAGACGCGACCCGGGGTGGAGCAGCCACCGATCGAGCCCGGCTTGCGGTGGTTGCGGTGCGCACCGTGGGAGGACGAGACGCCCTTGAACCCGTGGCGCTTCATGACGCCCGCGAATCCCTTGCCCTTGGTGGTGCCCGTGACGTCGACGTCCGAGCCGACCTCGAAGGCCTCCGCCGTGATCTCCTGGCCGACGGAGTAGTCCGCGGAGTCGGAGGTGCGGAGCTCGACCAGGTGGCGGCGCGGCGACACACCGGCCTTCTCGAAGTGGCCGGTCATGGGCTTGTTGACCTTGCGCGGGTCGATCGCGCCGAAGGCGATCTGGACGGCCTGGTAGCCGTCCTTCTCGGCGTCGCGGACCTGCGTGACGACGCAGGGGCCCGCCTTGATGACCGTGACGGGGATGAGGCGGTTGTCCGCGTCCCAGACCTGGGTCATGCCGAGCTTCTCGCCAAGGACGCCCTTGACGTTGCGCTCGATAGCAGCGTTAGTCATGTCGGGTTCCTCAGAGCTTGATCTCGATGTTGACGTCCGCCGGCAGGTCGAGACGCATCAGCGAGTCGACGGCCTTGGGCGTCGGGTCGATGATGTCGATGAGACGCTTGTGCGTCCGCATCTCGAAGTGCTCGCGGCTGTCCTTGTACTTGTGGGGCGAACGGATGACGCAGAACACGTTCTTCTCCGTCGGGAGGGGCACGGGGCCCACCACCGTCGCGCCCGCACGGGTCACGGTGTCCACGATCTTGCGCGCCGAGCTGTCGATGACCTCGTGGTCGTACGACTTAAGCCGGATGCGGATCTTCTGTCCCGCCATCGCTTCGTTGACTCTCTCTCGTCTGTCCTGCTGGTCTGTGGCCGATCCAGTCGTCCTCCGGCCCCCGCGGTCGGGCGTGTCGCACCCGCTTCGCGGCACGAGCGCACGCAGGATCTGCGGGCTAACCCGTGATGGGGCCGGTCCGTCTGGGCCGGGGCTCGAGCTCCCCCGCAGGGAAGTCACAGGCCATCAGCCAGTCCGAGGACCGTCCGGTGGTGCTAGTAACCTCTCGCGAGGGACGGTGGCGCCGACATGTCCGTGAGGACAGGCGTCGACCACGCGTCAAGCAACCTGTCTAGTCTGACAGATCGACGAGCAGGATCCAAATCCTGGGACGCCCGGCGGAGCGGGTCCCAGCACCGGCGCCAGCCGACACGCCGTCACCGTCCTCTCTCGTCCGTCTGGGAGCATGGGGGCCATGCCCGGAACCGACCCCGCTTCGTCCTCCTCGGCGCTGCGCCCAGCGCCGGCGACGGCCCTCACCGGGCTGACGGCCCGTGACGCCACCGCGCGGGAGCAGGCGGTCGCCGATCTGCTGCGCGAGGCCGGAGCGATGGGACGCAAGGAGCGCCAGGCGCTCGGCAACCAGCTCGTGGAGCTGTTGCAGGCCCCCGACGCCCACACCCGGTCCTTCGCGGCGGTGCCGCTGGCCTACCTCGCTCACGCGCACGCCTGGCGGCGGGCGTGGACCGAGCCCTTCCTGACCTGGTGGGCGGAGGAGCCGGACCAGCGTGGGTACGACGCCCAGCTCGGCTGGGTGCACGCCGTGGCGCACGGCGCCGACGTGGTGGGGGTGCTCGGCGAGACGGGGACCGTGCCGGCGGCGCAGCTGCTCGCCGCGGTGTCCCGCAGGCTTCTCCACCCGGCGTCCACCGTGTGGCGCGACCAGGAGGAGGACCGTCTGGCGCTGGCGATCGCGCAGGTGCTGCTGCAGGACGACCTGACCGAGAAGGTCGCGACCCGGTGGATCAAGGAGCTGACGCCCAGGGTGGGCGACCCCACCGTGCCGATACCGGCGCACACCATCAACACCTGTCGCACGCTGCGCAGCCTCTACGTCCTCGTGGACGGCCGGGTCCCCGCCGAGCGTCCTCGCTCCGTCAAGCACGCGGGACGGGTGCAGCAGCACATCAGGTCCCTGCTCGAGGCCGTCGAGCCGTGGCTCGCACCGCAGGGCTGACGCGAGCCGTCGCCCTGGCGGCAGCCCTCTCGATCGGGGGGTGCCAGGGCGGTCAGCAGCCAGCAGGTCCGGTCGGGTCCGCGCCGGCGACCCTGGCGTCCCCCTCGACCGGGGGCCGGGCACCCGCCGGCCCGGGCCTGGTCTCGAGCAGCGGGGACTCCCCCGCCGCGACCTGTCGCCACGCCGTGCCGTCCGCTGCGCGCCTCACGCCCGGGCAGGACCTCGTCGAGGGCCTGTCAGGCACCTGGGTCGTGATCGCCGACGGCGACATGGTGTCCGGGTGGCAGGTCACCCCGGAGGGCGCTCGGCTCTCGGTCCAGGACGGTCGTGCCTGCTCCGACCGGGCAGGCACCCGCGTGGTGCGCACGACCTCCACCCTCGTGGACCGGGCGCGCTGGGTGCGACGGGGCACCGTGCGGTCGCTGCAGGTGACGCCGTCATGGGTGGCGCGCTCGTGGCCGGGCGCCACGGAGGCCCTCGTCACCCGGCTGCGCTCCGCCTACCCGGAGATGACGCGCCCGGGGATGGCTGACCAGCTGCGCTGCCACATGGCCTTCGCCGCGAGCAAGGAGCGGTGGAACCTCGAGCCGGGCAGGCCCGACGTCGGCTACCCGGCGACCGTCGCGGCGGGCTGCAACCCGGGCGACCTCGTCGACCCCGACGGACGCTGAGTCCGTCGCCCGGTCGACATCCCCCTCATCGTCCGGGGAAGGCCGGCTTCTCCTTGGCCACGAAGGCCCGCACGCCCTCGACCTTGTCCTCGGTCTCGAAGGCCCGGCGGAAGGCCTGGGCCTCACGATCCAGACCCTCCGGCACCGGGAGCGGAGCCACCTCGGACATCAGTGCCTTGCAGGCGGCGACCGCCACAGGGCTCTTTGTCGCCAGCTCGGCGACGGTGGCCTTGGCGCCCTCGAGCAGGGCGGCCGGGTCGGCATACACGCGATTGACCAGGCCGATGCGCAGGGCCTCGTCGGCCTTGACCATGCGCCCCGTGAAGATCAGCTCGCGAGCCATGGCCGCACCGACGCGCCGCGCCATACGGACCGATCCCCCGAAGCCTGGCACGAGGCCGAGGCTGACCTCAGGCTGGCCGAACCTGGCGTTCTCGGAGGCATAGATCCAGTCGCAGGCCATGGCGAGCTCGCACCCACCACCGAGGGCGAAGCCGTTGACGGCGGCGATGACCGGCAGCGGCAGTGCCTCGAGCCGCTCGGTGACTCCCTGCATCCGGCGCGAGTAGGCCTCCCCCTCGTCCGGGCTCATGCTCTGCATCTCGACGATGTCCGCCCCCGCCACGAAGGCCTTGTCCCCCGCCCCCGTGACGATGATGCCCTTGACGGGCCAGCGGCCGGCGGAGCCCACCTGGGACTCGACCGCCACGGTGAGGGCCTCCAGGTCGGCGATGACCTGTCCGGCCAGGGCGTTCATCGCCGACGGGCGGTTGACGGTGACGACGAGCGCGTCGCCGTCCTGCTCGACCAGCAGGGTCTCGAAGGTGCCGAGGTCCATGGGACTTCCTCCAGTGGTGGGGTGCGCGGGATGCCGGTGCCCAGCCTGCCGCATGGTGGCGGGTATGACGAAGGCGGGGCCCGGACATGATGTCCGGACCCCGCCTCGAGATCGCTCCCGCAGGAGCTCAGATCACTTCAGGATCTTGGTGACCTGACCCGCACCGACGGTGCGGCCACCCTCACGGATGTTGAACTTCAGGCCCTCCTCCATGGCGATGGGCTGGATGAGGTCGACCTTCATCTCAGTGTTGTCGCCGGGCATGATCATCTCGGTGCCCTCGGGGAGGTGGACGACGCCCGTCACGTCAGTGGTACGGAAGTAGAACTGGGGACGGTAGTTGTCGTAGAACGGCGTGTGACGGCCACCCTCGTCCTTGGACAGGATGTAGACGCTGGCCTCGAACTCGGTGTGCGGGGTGATCGAGCCGGGCTTGCAGACGACCTGCCCGCGCTCGACGTCCTCGCGCTTGGTGCCGCGGAGCAGCAGACCGACGTTCTCGCCCGCACGACCCTCGTCGAGGAGCTTGCGGAACATCTCGATGCCGGTGACCGTGGTCTTCTGCGTGCGCTCCTGGATGCCGACGATCTCGACCTCCTCGTTGACCTTGAGGATGCCGCGCTCGATACGACCGGTGACGACGGTGCCACGACCGGTGATCGTGAAGACGTCCTCGATCGGCATCATGAACGGCTTGTCGGTGTCGCGAGCGGGCTCCGGGATGTACTCGTCCACGGTGTTCATGAGCTCGAGCACGGACTTGCCCCACTCGGGGTCGCCCTCGAGCGCCTTGAGCGCGGAGATGCGCACGACCGGCAGGTCGTCGCCCGGGAACTCGTACTCGGACAGGAGCTCACGGACCTCCATCTCGACGAGCTCGAGGATCTCCTCGTCGTCGACCATGTCGGTCTTGTTGAGCGCCACGACGATGTAGGGGACGCCGACCTGGCGGGCCAGGAGGACGTGCTCCTTCGTCTGCGGCATGGGGCCGTCGGTGGCGGCGACGACCAGGATCGCACCGTCCATCTGAGCAGCACCGGTGATCATGTTCTTGACGTAGTCGGCGTGACCCGGGCAGTCGACGTGCGCGTAGTGACGACCCTCGGTCTGGTACTCGATGTGAGCGATCGAGATCGTGATGCCGCGCTGACGCTCCTCGGGAGCCTTGTCGATGTCCTCGAACGCGAACTGGGGGTTCAGGTCCGGGTACGCGTCGTGCAGAACCTTCGAGATCGCAGCCGTCAGCGTCGTCTTACCGTGGTCGATGTGACCAATGGTGCCGATGTTGACGTGCGGCTTGGTCCGCTCGAACTTAGCCTTCGCCACTGGGGGTCCTCCTCAGGACTTCTTTGGTGTTACGCCGTACGACCAAGCAGGACGTGGCGTCGTCTGTCAGGGATGGTGCTTGTTTGAGACGCAATCCGGAAGTCTAGCGGGCAAGCCGCCAGACCTCCGAATCGGTTACTCGCCTCGGGTCTTCTTGATGATCTCCTCCGCGACGTTCTTGGGAACCTCGGCGTAGGAATCGAACTGCATCGTGTAGTTGGCGCGACCCTGGGTCTTGGAACGCAGGTCGCCAACGTAACCGAACATCTCGGACAGCGGGACGAGAGCGCGAACGATCTTGGCGCCGCTGATGTCCTCCATGGCCTGGATCTGGCCACGGCGGGAGTTGAGGTCACCGATCACGTCGCCCATGTAGTCCTCGGGCGTACGCACCTCGACGGCCATCATGGGCTCGAGCAGGGCCGGGTCGGCCTTGCGGGAAGCCTCCTTGAACGCCATCGAGCCGGCGATCTTGAACGCCATCTCCGAGGAGTCGACGTCGTGGTAGGCACCGTCGAGCAGGGTGGCCTTGACGCCCACCATCGGGTAGCCGGCGAGGACGCCCTGGTTCATGGCCTCCTCGATGCCGGCGCCGACCGACGGGATGTACTCGCGCGGGACGCGGCCACCGGTGACCTTGTTCTCGAACTCGTACATCTTGCCCTCGGACGTGTCCATGGGCGCGAAGGTCAGCTGGACCTTGGCGTACTGGCCCGAACCACCCGTCTGCTTCTTGTGGGTGTAGTCGTACTTCTCGACGGCGCGACGGATGGTCTCGCGGTAGGCGACCTGCGGCTTGCCGACGTTGGCCTCGACCTTGAACTCACGACGCATGCGGTCGACGAGGATGTCGAGGTGGAGCTCGCCCATGCCCTTGATGATGGTCTGGCCGGTCTCCTCGTCGAGCTCGACGCGGAAGGTCGGGTCCTCCTCGGCGAGCTTCTGGATGGCCGTGGAGAGCTTCTCCTGGTCACCCTTGGTCTTGGGCTCGATGGCCACGTTGATGACCGGCTCGGGGAAGGTCATGGACTCCAGCAGGACCGGCTGGTCCTGGGCCGCCAGGGTGTCGCCCGTCGTCGTGTCCTTGAGACCGATCATCGCGTAGATGTGGCCCGCGGTCGCGTGGTCGACGGGGTTCTCCTTGTTGGCGTGCATCTGGAAGAGCTTGCCGACGCGCTCCTTCTTGCCCTTGGTCGCGTTGAGCATCATGTCGCCCTGCTTGACCTCGCCGGAGTAGACGCGGACGTAGGTGAGGCGGCCGAAGAACGGGTGCGACACGACCTTGAAGGCCAGCGCCGAGAAGGGCTCCGAAGCGTCGGAGTGACGCTCGATGATCTTCTCCTCGTCCTTGGGGTCGTGGGCCTGGATGGCCGGCACGTCCAGCGGCGAGGGGAGGTAGTCGACGATCGCGTCGAGCAGGGGCTGCACGCCCTTGTTCTTGAACGCGGTGCCGCACAGGACGGGGTTGACCTCGCCCGCGAGGGTGATCTTGCGGACGGCCGCCTTGATCTCCTCGGGCGTCAGCTCCTCGCCACCGAGATACTTCTCCAGCAGCTCCTCGTCGGACTCGGCGACGCGCTCGACGAGCTTGCTGCGCCACTCCTCGGCCTTGTCGGCGAGCTCGGCCGGGATCTCCTCGATCTCGTAGTCCTGACCGATCTTGACGTCGCCGTGCCACACGAGCGCGCGGTTGAAGACGAGGTCGATGACACCGACGAAGTCGCTCTCGGAGCCGATCGGGATCTGCAGGACCAGCGGCTCCGCGCCGAGGCGGTCCACGATGGTCTGCACGGTGTAGTAGAAGTCCGCGCCGAGCTTGTCCATCTTGTTGACGAAGCACATGCGTGGGACCTGGTACTTGTCGGCCTGGCGCCACACGGTCTCGGACTGCGGCTCGACACCCTCCTTGCCGTCGAACACCGCGACCGCACCGTCGAGGACGCGCAGCGAGCGCTCCACCTCGACCGTGAAGTCGACGTGCCCGGGGGTGTCGATGATGTTGATCTGGTGGCCCTCCCAGAAGCACGTCGTCGCGGCGGACGTGATGGTGATGCCGCGCTCCTGCTCCTGCTCCATCCAGTCCATCGTCGCCGAGCCGTCGTGCGTCTCACCGATCTTGTAGTTGATGCCGGTGTAGAACAGGATCCGCTCGGTCGCCGTCGTCTTGCCGGCATCGATGTGGGCCATGATGCCGATGTTGCGGACCTTCTTCAGGTCCGTCAGGACGTCGAGTGCCACGTCTGTTTTCTCATCTCTTCGAGTCGGTGATGAAGCAGGCCGGGTGGCTCCGCGATCGGGAGGCCCGGTGGTGCCGGCGACCCAGGTGGTGCCCGGGTCGCCGGCGTGCAGGTCTTACCAGCGGTAGTGCGCGAAGGCCTTGTTGGACTCGGCCATCTTGTGGGTGTCCTCGCGACGCTTGACAGCGGCGCCGAGGCCGTTGCTGGCGTCGAGGATCTCGTTCATCAGACGCTCGGTCATGGTCTTCTCGCGACGCTGGCGCGAGTAGCCCACGAGCCAGCGCAGGGCCAGCGTGGTGGAACGGCCGGGCTTGACCTCGACCGGGACCTGGTAGGTCGCGCCACCGACACGGCGGCTCTTGACCTCGAGGGCCGGCTTGACGTTGTCCAGGGCGCGCTTGAGGATCAGCACGGGGTCCGAGCCGGTCTTGTCGCGGCAGCCCTCGAGGGCGCCGTAGACGATGTTCTCGGCGATGGACTTCTTGCCGTCCAGCAGGATCTTGTTGACCAGCTGGGTCACGAGCGGCGAGCCGTAGACCGGGTCGACGACGAGGGGGCGCTTCGGAGCGGGGCCCTTACGAGGCATTACTTCTTCTCCTTCTTGGCGCCGTAGCGGCTGCGAGCCTGCTTGCGGTTCTTGACACCCTGGGTGTCGAGCGAGCCGCGGATGATCTTGTAGCGGACGCCGGGAAGGTCCTTCACACGGCCACCACGCACGAGCACGATCGAGTGCTCCTGCAGGTTGTGACCGACACCCGGGATGTAGGCCGTGACCTCGATGCCCGAGGTCAGCTTCACGCGAGCGACCTTGCGCAGCGCGGAGTTCGGCTTCTTGGGGGTGGTGGTGTACACGCGGGTGCAGACGCCGCGGCGCTGCGGGCTGCCCTTGAGGGCAGGGGTCTTGCTCTTGTCGACCTTGTCCTGCCGCCCCTTGCGGACGAGCTGGTTGATGGTTGGCACGTAGTCTCCGTACGTATCTGATGGTCAGCCCCACCGGTCTCCCGGCCGGACTCCTTGTCATGCCGCTCGCCGTGACCCGAGGTCGGGCGTGTCGAGCGGTGCCCCTCCCCGCACTCCCCCGACCAGAGGTCGTGGGCGCCAGGCAGAGGGTGTGTGGTCATCCCCCGAGCCGCCCCGGGGGCCATCAGCCCCCGTGGCCCGCTCGGTGGAGAGGGCACGCAGTGTCCGTGTCAAGCACGACACAGTGGACAAGATTACCGCGATATCACGGAGCGCTCCAAATCACCGACCACCGCTCCCCACCCGGCCCCCGCTCACGCCTCGCTCGCCCACGAGATCGTGAGCGTTTCGTCCAGGATTCTTGGACGAAGCGCTCACGATCGCTGGGGCACGACGAGGTGGGGGCACGACGAGGTGGGGGCACGACGAGGTGGGGGGATGCGAGGGTGGCGACGAGGTGGAGGGGCGTCAGCAGCCGACGAGCGAGGGCCGTAAGGCGGAGCGCCCATGGCGGACGTGGTAGAGGTCAGCGGCGCCGGGCCCGCAGGACGATGGCCGCCAGGACCGCCACCAGCAGGACCAGACCCCCGACGAGGAGCAGCTCGGGCAGGCTCACGGCCATCGGCGACGAGCCGCTGCTGCTCGTGCACTGCTCCACGCCGTCCAACAACGTGCAGTGCTGGCTCGCCGTCGTCTGGAAGACCGCGAAGCCGCTCACCACGACGACGCACAGCCCCGCGAGCATGAGCACCCCGGCCGCGACCACCCACGCCCCCAGGGTGGACGCGCCGGCGCGGCGGCGATAGGACCGAACCGCCCACCAGGTCAGGCCCGCCACCGCCAGCGACAGCAGGATGGGCACGACGAGCCCTTCAGCCCCCACATAGGCAGCGCCGCCGGCGGCGACGACGAACGAGGCCAGGACGAGGACGAAGGCGTACGGCGCGAACAGCGCGGCCAGCAGGAGGATCACCACCTCCCAGCCCGGGATGCCGTCGCCGGGGCGCGAGGCGTTCCCGTCGAGGCGGGCGGGCCCCTCGGCATACTGCGCGGCGTAGACCCGGGGAGGCCCGAAGGCATCCACCGGCCGCTCCCCCGTGTAGGTGACGTGCGACTCCACCTCGGCGACGATCTGCTCACGCTCCTGCGGAGCCACGCCCGCCCGGTCCAGAGCTTCGCGCAGCTCGGTGACATAGCTGCGCAGCTCGAGATGGTCGACCATCATCGGGACCTCCCTGCCCCTGGGGAGAGGATCGTGGTGATCCGCTCCGCGAACCGTGACCATCCGTGGGCCCCCGACTCGAGCGTCCGTCTGCCCGCATCGGTGACCGCGAAGTACGTGCGGGCCGGCCCCGACTCCCCCGCCCGCCAGGTGGAGGTGACGAGACCGTCCTTCTCCAGGCGGTTGAGGAGCGGATAGATCGTGCCGCCCTTGAGGTCCGGCAGGCCGGCCTCGTCGAGCGCCTGGAGCAGGACATAGCCGTAGGCCTCGCCCTCGCGCGCCAGCACCGCCAGCACGGCGAGGGGCGGGGCGGACAGGCTGGGACGGGGACGCAGCGGCGCGGGCCGGCTCCCAGAAGGAGCC
>NZ_DCYC01000003.1:0-250 GCF_002330965.1 Arsenicicoccus sp. UBA2120 | reverse complement strand
GCGGGGGGGGGGGCGGGCCCCAAGAGGGGGCGGGCCCGCGCCGTGGACGTCAGCGACGATCAGTGGGTGTCGAAGCCCAGCGTGATGTCGTCGAGACGGATCGCCTCGCCCGACCCCGGCCCGAAGGCCGTGTAGTCGAACTGGTCGTAGCCCGGCATGGAGTACATCGCCGCCTTGGCCTCCTCGGTGGGGTTGACCTTGACGTTGCGGTACCGCGGCAGGCCCGTCCCGGCGGGGATGAGCTTTCCGA
>NZ_DCYC01000076.1:24840-29830 GCF_002330965.1 Arsenicicoccus sp. UBA2120 | reverse complement strand
GAGGGCGCGCTCTCGTCATACCTGTGTCGGCAGACGGCAGGGTCACTCCTGCGGAGGGACCAGGCCCATCTGGCGCGCCGCCTCCATCGAGGAGTCGCGCAGCAGCTGGGCGCAGCGCTCCCGCTCGTCCTCCTCGCCGATGGCGTCCGCCGCGTAGGCGAGCGCTGCGACGGCACAGAGGAATCCGCGGTTGGGCTCGTGCTCCCAGGGGACCTCACCCTGACCGCGCCAGCCGGCGCGACGCAGCGAGTCGAGCCCACGGTGGTAGCCCGTGCGGGCGTAGGCGTAGGCCTCGACCGGGCGCCCACCCTGCAGGGCGGACTCCGCGAGCGTGGCCCAGGCCAGCGACGAGGTGGGGTTGGCCGCGGCCACGGCCATGGCGTCCTGCCCGGACGCGAGCGACGCGGCCGCCGGGTCCACCGGCAGCCGCGTCGGCTCGGGCCCCAGCAGGTTGGGGCGCTCAGTCATGCAGTCCTCGACTCACTTGTGGGTGCCGGCGGAACGCAGGTTCTCGCAGGCCTCGATGACACGGCGGGCCATGCCGGCCTCCGCCTCCTTGCCCCACGCGCGCGGGTCGTACTGCTTCTTGTTGCCGACCTCGCCGTCGATCTTGAGGACGCCGCTGTAGTTCTTCAGCATCCAGTCGGCGACCGGGCGCGTGAAGGCGTACTGGGTGTCGGTGTCGACGTTCATCTTGATGACGCCGTAGTCGACCGCGTCCGAGATCTCCTGCGGCAGGGAGCCCGAGCCGCCGTGGAAGACGAGGTCGAGCGGCTTGTCGCCCTTGTCGGTGCCGTACTTGGCGACGATCGCGTCCTGGCACTCCTTGAGGATCTCGGGGCGCAGCTTGACGTTGCCCGGCTTGTAGACGCCGTGCACGTTGCCGAAGGTGAGGGCGGCCATGTAGCGACCCTTCTCGCCCAGGCCGAGCGCCTCGACGGTCTTCAGCGCGTCCTCGGTGGTGGTGTAGAGCTGGTCGTTGATCTCGTTGGCGACACCGTCCTCCTCGCCACCGACGACACCGATCTCGACCTCGAGGACGACGTCGAGCTTGTTGCAGATCGCGAGGAGCTCCTGGGCGATCTCGAGGTTGCGGTCTAGCGGCACGGCCGAGCCGTCCCACATGTGGGACTGGAAGATCGGGACGCCGTACTTCTCGTAGTTAGCCTCCGACGCCTTGAGCAGCGGGCGGACGAAGCCGTCCAGCTTGTTCTCGGGGCAGTGGTCCGTGTGGAGGGCGATGTTGACGTCGTAGTTCTTGGCGACCTCGGTGGCGTAGGCGGCGAGGGCCAGGGACCCGGTCACCATGTCCTTGATGGTCGAGCCGGAGAGGTACTCCGCGCCGCCGGTCGAGACCTGGAGGATGCCGTCGCTGCCGGCCTCGGCGAAACCGCGGATCGCTGCCGTCGCGGTCTGGGAGGAGGTGACGTTGATGGCCGGGTACGCGAAGGAGCCAGCCTTCGCGCGGTCGAGCATGTCGCGGTAGACCTCAGGGGTTGCGATGGGCATGTGCGGGTTCTCCTTCGGTTGGGCTGTCGGTGACCGGCACGGGGCCGGAGGCACGTTCCCATCCTTCCATCACCGGGCCCAGGACGGCGACCGGCCCCCGCAGGGGTCCACCTGGTGGGCGCGAAACGCCACGGGACGGACACCCGCGAGGGCCGGGACGGTGCTGCACATGCTGCTGGGCACAGTGTGGTGCGCAGGGTGCTGGACACAGTGGTGCGCGATGCACCTCCCCCTCTGGTGCATCGCGCACCTCCAGGCTAGGAGACCCTCACCCCCACGCACATGGGTATCCGTACCTACCTCAGGTAGTCACATCCGCCCGCCTTCGCACCCCAGGCCGATGGACCTACCTCAGGTAGGCATGTCCGCCCACCTTCGCACCCACGCGTGCATCGCGATCGCGGCAGCCGCGCCGGCGTTGATCGACCGCGTCGACCCGAACTGCGTGATGTGCACGACGGCGTCCGCGGCGTCCAGCAGCTCGCTCGTCAGCCCGGGCCCCTCCTGCCCGAACGCCAGCACGCACCGCCGCGGCAGCTCGAAGGTCTCCAGCGGCACGCTCCCGGACACGTTGTCGACCGCGATCAGCGGTATGCCGTCCCGCCCGCTCTCCAGCGCGTCACGCTCCTGCGCGCGGCACCAGGCGACGAGATCGGCGACGTCCGGGTGGTGGATCTCGTGCTGGTAGCGGTCTGTGACCATCGCGCCGCGACGGTTCCAGCGGCGACGGCCCACGACGTGGAAGGCAGCGACGTTGAACGCGTTGGCGGTGCGGATCACCGACCCGATGTTGAGGTCGTGCTCCCAGTTCTCGACGGCGACGTGCAGCTCGTGCCGCGTCTCGTCCAGCGCCGCCACGATCGCCGCCATCGTCAGGTAGCGGAAGCGGTCCTCCACGTTGCGGCGGTCGCCGTCCCGCAGCAGCTCCGGGTCGTAGCGGGGGTCCGGTGACCCGTCCGGCCGCGTGGGCCAGGGTCCCGGCCAGGGCCCGACACCGATCGCCGCCGCCCGCCCGCCGCCCGTCGTCGCGTCTCCCCCGCCGGATGCCTGATCGCTCACGGGCGGCAGGCTATCGGCATACGGCCTCGGTCCCCGCCCGGCGAGGGAGCGGCCGGGTCGAGGAACCCTCCCGCCGCCACAGCGGTGCGACAGCGGGGGGACAGGAATCCCCCGTACCCTGGTCGGCGTGATGATCCCCGAGCTGATGTCCTCCCTGAGCTGGATGGACCCGCAGTACCTCCTCGACAACTACGGCAACGCCTTCTTCTGGCTCTCCATGGCGATCGTGTTCGTCGAGTGCGGCCTGCTGTTCCCGATCCTGCCGGGCGACTCGCTGCTCTTTGCGATCGGCATGTTCATCAAGCGCGGAGACGTCGACGTCCACCTGGGCCTCGCCCTGGCGCTGCTGTCGATCGCCGCGTTCGCCGGCAACGTGGTGGGCTACGAGATCGGGCGGGCCATCGGGACCCCGCTCTACAACCGCGACGGGCGCTTCCTCAAGAAGAAGTACTTCGACCAGACCATCGCCTTCTTCGACCAGTACGGCAACAAGGCCCTGGTCATCGGTCGGTTCGTGCCGATCGTGCGGACCTTCATCACGGTCGTCGCGGGCGTCGGCCAGATGGACCGCAAGCGGTTCTTCACCTGGTCGGCGGTCGGCGCGGTGCTGTGGGCCTGCGGCGTGACCCTGCTCGGCTACTTCCTGGGCGCCATCCCCGCGGTGCAGAACAACCTCGAGACCGCGATCCTGCTGATCGTCGCCATCTCGGTGCTCCCCATGGTTTTCGAGTGGTGGATGCACAAGCGCCGCAAGGGCCGCTCCACCATCGACCCGACGCCGGGCGCGGGCAGCACCCGCCACGAGGCCTGACCGGGCGAGAGCCGGCCGACCACCCGACGCGACGACGAAGGACGCCGACCCCCTGGATCGGGGGTGGGCGTCCTTCGTGCTGGTGACTACTGCTGGGGCTTGTCCGGCTGGGTGGACGGCCAGCTGAGGGCGCCGCCCTCCTGGTGCGGGTTGGTGTCCGGAACGCCACCCTGACGACCGGCGCCCTGGGCGTTGTCGGCGGCACCGGCGGGCAGGCCGCCGGCCGGGGCGTGAGCGCCCTCCGCCGTGCCCGGCTGACCGAGACCGGGCGTCTGGGCAGGCGCGGCCGGCTGCGCCGGAGCGGCCGGGGTCGCGCCCTGCGAGGGTCCGCCGTGCTGCGGCTCGGGGGCGGACTCGTAGGTGCGCGGCGAGTTGGTGTCGAAGTTGACCTGCGGGGTGCTGCGCGCCTGCGCCTCGGCCTCGAAGTACTGCTCCTGGTGGATCCCGAACTGCTTGGCGATCATGTTGCTCGGGAAGGACTCGACCTTGGTGTTGAGCTCGCGCACCGTGGCGTTGTAGTAGCGGCGCCCGGAGGCGATGCGGTCCTCGGTGGAGGCGAGCTCCTGCTGAAGGGCCAGGAAGTTCGAGTTGGCCTGGAGCTGCGGGTAGGCCTCGGCGACGGCCATCAGACGGCCGACGGCGCCGGTGAGCTGCTGCTCCGCGGCGGCGGTCTCGGCGGGGCTCCCGCCGGCGCTGACGGCGGCGGACCGCGCGCGCATCACGTCGTCGAGCGTGCCGCGCTCGTGAGTCGCGAAGCCCTTGACGGTCTCGACGAGGTTGGGGATCAGGTCGTGCCGCCGCTTGAGCTCGACGTCAATCTGGCGCCAGGACTCCTGCGTGCGGTTGCGCAGCCCGATGAGGCTGTTGTGCATGCCGACGAGCCACATGACGATCAGGGCGATGATGACGAGCAGGACGATCAGCGTGATGAGGACGGGTGTCACGTCGGCTCCCTCCAGAGCGGGACTGAGGTCGTGATCAGCCTAGTCGGCCGATCACGGCGGTTGACCGTATGACGAGCCGCCGCCCTCCGGCGTTCCCTGCGGCACCCGGCGGCCGGGACCGCCCCGACGGTCAGGTGGCTGACGCTCAGGCGAGGCCGAGCTCCTCCAGGGAGTAGACGTGGAGGTAGGGCACGCCGGCCTCGTCCTGGATGCGCTCGCCGGCGCCGGTCGCGCGGTCGGCGATGGTGGCCACGGCCACCACCTCTGCCCCGTCCTCGCGGGCGGCGGCGACGGCGTCGAGCGGCGAGCCGCCCGTGGTCGTGGTGTCCTCGACGACCAGCACGCGACGACCGCGGATCGACGGACCCTCGATGCGCTGCTGCAGGCCGTGCGCCTTGCCGGCCTTGCGGACGACGAACGCGTCGAGCCTCTCGCCTGCGGCGGCGGACGCGTGCAGCATCGACGTGGCGACGGGGTCGGCGCCGAGCGTGAGGCCGCCCACGGCGTCATACGCGAGGTCCTTGGTGAGGTCGCGCATCACGATGCCGACCAGGGGCGCCGCCTCGCCGTCGAGGGTGATGCGCCGCAGGTCGACGTAGTAGTCGGCCTCCTTGCCGGAGGACAGCGTGACGCGACCGTGGACGATCGCCTTGTCCTTGATGATCTC
>NZ_DCYC01000076.1:19743-24643 GCF_002330965.1 Arsenicicoccus sp. UBA2120 | reverse complement strand
CGGCGGGGGCGGGCTCAGCGGGCGGTGCGGCGACCCGAGGCCAGGCGCCCACTGACCCGGCGGACGATCCCCCGCGGCGCCACCTGGACGATTCCCACGACGGCCTTGTAGACCCCGCCGGGCACGCTCAGCGCACGACCGCGGGCGACGTCGTCCAGGCAGTCCTGCACGAGCCGGTCGGCGTCGAGCCACGCGGCGTCGGGCAGGTGGGACATGTTCATCGAGGCCCGCTGGTGGAACTCCGTGTGCGTGAAGCCCGGGCACAGCGCCGTGGCGGTGACCCCGGTGCCCTGCAGCTCGTTGGCCAGGCCCTCGGTGAAGGTCGTGCACCACGCCTTGGCGGCGGAGTAGGTCCCCATCTGCACGAACGACGCCACCGACGAGACGTTGACGACGGCCCCGCGCCCCCGCTCGCGCATCGCCAGCGCCGCGGCCTGCGACACGACGAGCACCGCGCGGGTGTGGATCATCAGGTGATGCTCCTCCCGCTCGATCGGGGTGCGCAGGAAGTCGGTCTTGAGGCCGTAGCCGGCGTTGTTGACGACGAGGTCGACAGGCCGTGCCTGGTCGGCGACCCGGTCGGCCACCCGCTGCAGCTGGTCGCGCTCGGCGACGTCCGCGACGAGGATCTCGCAGCTCGTGCCGTGCAGGTCCCGCAGGTCGTCGGCGACCTCCTGCAGCCGGTCGCGGTTGCGGGCGACCAGGACGAGGTCGTGGCCGCGGCAGGCCAGCTCACGGACGAAGGCCAGGCCGATGCCGGCGGACGCGCCGGTGACGAGTGCGGTTGCCATGAGCGACAGCGTAGAGGCTCGGCCAGGCGCCTCCGGTAGGTTGGCGAGGTGCGCATCGCAACCTGGAACGTCAACAGCATCCGGACCCGCGTCGACCGCGTCGTCGCCTTCCTCGAGCGCCACGACGTGGACGTGCTGGCCATGCAGGAGACCAAGTGCAAGGACGCGCAGTTCCCGATGCTGCCGTTCGAGCAGGCGGGCTACGAGGTCGCCCACCACGGCCTCAACCAGTGGAACGGCGTCGCCATCGCCTCTCGCGTCGGGCTCTCCGACGTGCAGGTCGGCTTCGAGCACATGCCGACCTACGGCGAGCCGGAGTCGGTCGCCGAGGCGCGGGCGCTCGGAGCGACGTGCGACGGGGTGCGCGTCTGGTCGCTCTACGTCCCCAACGGACGCGAGCTCGGGCACCCCCACTACGCCTACAAGCTCGACTGGCTCGCCCGGCTCAGGGCGGACGGCGAGCGCTGGCTCGCCGAGGACCCCGCGGCCCAGGTCGCGCTCATGGGTGACTGGAACGTCGCCCCGCAGGACGAGGACGTCTGGGACATGGCCTTCTTCGAGGGCAAGACGCACGTCTCGGTCCCGGAGCGCGAGGCCTTCGCGGCCGTGGTGGCCGCGGGCTTCGCCGACGTGGTCCGGCCCTACACGTCCGAGCCCCGCACCTACACCTACTGGGACTACACCCAGCTGCGCTTCCCCAAGAAGCAGGGCATGCGCATCGACTTCTGCCTGGCGAGCCCCGCGCTCGCGAGCCGGGTGACCGGCGCGTCCATCGACCGCGAGGAGCGCAAGGGCAAGGGCGCGAGCGACCACGCCCCGGTGATCGTCGACCTCGACGCCTAGGGGTATCGCCCCGGGCAGCGCCTCAGGCGACGAGCTCCAGCCTGGGGAGCAGGTCCACGCCGTGGGTGCCGACGACGAAGCACCCCAGGTCGATCACCCCTTTCTCCTGCCAGCACCTTTGGGCGACCTCCTGCCACGCGCGATCGGCGGCGATCGCGTGCGCCGGCCCGGGCCGCACGAGCAGGGTGGCGACCGTCGCATGCTCACCCACCACCTCGGCGACCGCCTCGAGGAGCACTCGCACGTGGGCGGGATCGCAGGGGGACGGCAGGTCCCGGAAGGACATGGGGGCGACGAGATGCCCGTTGAGGTCGCCGATCAGGACGGCGACGTCGTGGTCGCGCGGCCCGGGCGGCGGCATCGTGGCCTGGATGGCTCGCCGCAGATGGGTGACGTCGCGCATCGAACGTCCCTCGAGCATCTCGTCGAGCGTGAGCGGGATGCCAGCGGTGGTGGGTGTGGTGTCCATGCAGCGATCGTCACGAGCCGCGGACCCCGGCACCACCCCCTGCCCTCGGCCTGTGGACGACGACGCGGATCCACGCGTCGACGGCCGGGCCTGTGGACAACGGCCCGTCGGGTCCCCTGGCCCACACGTCGACCGCGTCCGTTAAGGTGCGAGGAGACGCGGGGTGCCTGGCCGTCGGCCGGGCTGAGATCACACCCGTCGCACCTGATCTAGGTCGTGCTAGCGAAGGGACGTCGTATGACGGACGCATCCGTGGACCCGGTGACCGCAGTCACCCCCGACGGGGTGGCCGAGGCGCTCGCCCGGCTCAGGGCCACCACGCCGCTGGTCCAGAGCCTCACCAACATCGTCGTGGCGCAGTGGACGGCCAACGTCCTGCTGGCCGCCGGCGCCGCCCCCGCCATGGTGGACAACCCGCACGAGGCGGAGGCCTTCGCCCGGGTCGCGGGCGGCGTGCTGGTCAACACCGGGACGCCGTACGACGACACGACGGCCGCCATGCGGGCCGCCGTCACGGGCGCGCAGGCCGCCGGCACGCCGTGGGTGCTCGACCCGGTCGCCGCCGGCGGCCTGGCCTGGCGCACCGGGGTCGCGGTCTCGCTCATGGACCTGCACGCGCCGACGATCGTGCGCGGCAACGCCTCCGAGATCGCGGGGCTGCTGGGCGGTCTCGGAGGTCGCGGGGTCGACAGCGCCGACTCGCCCGAGGAGGTCCTGGACCGCGCCCGCGAGCTCGCCACCTCCCGCCGCACGGTCGTCGCGGTCAGCGGCGCCGTCGACCACCTCACGGACGGCGAGCGCCTGGTCCGGGTGCACAACGGTGATCCCGTGATGACCAAGGTCACCGGGGTGGGCTGCGCCCTCGGCGCCCTGATGGCGGGCTTCGCGGCCGTGTGCGACGACGCGCTGCTCGCCGCCACGAGCGCGACGGGGCTGCTGACGGTGGCCGCCGAGCGCGCCGCCCGCGCGGCTCGGGGGCCCGGCAGCTTCGCCGTGGCGCTGCTCGACGAGCTGAGCCTGGTCACCCCCGACGAGCTCGCCTCCGGGCTGGTGCTCTCATGACCGGTCAGCGGTCCGTCCTCGAGGGACGCGATCTCGACCTCACGCTCTACCTCGTCACCGACACGGCCCTGTGCGGCGGCGACGACCAGGTCGCGCGGGTCGCCCGCGCCGCCGTGGACGGGGGCGCGACCCTCGTGCAGGTGCGTGACCCCCGGGCCGACGACGAGCGGATCCTGCGCCTCACGCGGTCGGTGATCCGGGCGCTCGAGGGCACCGGCGTCCCCGTCGTCGTCAACGACCGGGTCGACCTCGTCGAGGCAACCGGGGCCGCGGGCGCCCACATCGGCCAGAGCGACCTGTCGCCCGGGCGGGCGCGCGAGCTCCTCGGTCCCGACCGCCTCCTCGGGCTCTCCTGCCAGACCCTCGCCCACGTCGAGGCGGCCCGGGCCCTGCCCGAGGGCACCGTCGACTACCTCGGCCTGGGACCGGTGTGGGAGCAGGCCACCAAGCCCGACGCCGCGACCCCCGCCGGCCCCGAGGGCATCGCCGCGCTCGTCGCCGCCAGCCCCTGGCCGACGGTCGCCATCGGCGGCATCCACGCGTCACGCATCGGCCTGCTCCCGGCCACCGGCGTCGACGGGGCCGCCGTCGTCAGCGCCGTCTGCGCCGCGGCTGACCCCCACGAGGCGGCGGCCACGCTCCTGGCCCGGTGGCGCGAGGCGGCGGAGCGGCATACGGCCCAGGCACCCGACCGACCTCGGGGAGAGGCGCGATGACCGCCCCACCCAAGGTCCTCTCCATCGCCGGCAGCGATCCCTCGGGCGGCGCCGGCATCCAGGCCGACCTCAAGACCTTCTCCGCGCTCGGCGCCTACGGCATGTGCGTCATGACCGCGCTCACCGCGCAGTCCACGCAGGGCGTGACCGGGGTGCACGCCGTGCCCGCCGACTTCGTCACCGCCCAGCTGGAGACGCTGCTGGCCGACATCACCCCTGAAGCCGTCAAGATCGGCATGCTCGCCGACGCCGAGGTCACCGCGGCCGTCGGCCGGGTGCTGCACCGGCTGCGCGCCGAGGAGGCGGACGAGACGCCGATCGTGCTCGACCCCGTCATGGTGGCGACCAGCGGCGACCGGCTGCTCGACGAGTCCGCCGTCGCGGCCGTGCGCGAGCTCGTCCCGCTCGCCAGCATGATCACCCCCAACCTGCCCGAGGCCGCGGTGCTCCTCGACACCGAGCCCGCCGGCAGCGTCGACGAGATGGTCGACCAGGCGCGAGCCCTCGTCGCGGCCGGAGCACGCCGCGCCTACGTCAAGGGCGGTCACCACACGGGCACCGAGCTGGCCACCGACGTGCTCGCCGACGCCCGTGGCCAGGTGCTGATCACGGCCGAGTGGGTGGCCACCCGGCATACCCACGGGACAGGGTGCACCCTGTCCTCCGCCCTGGCGGCCCTGCGACCACGGCGTCCCGACTGGGAGATGACCTGCCGCGACGCCAAGGCCTGGCTCACCGAGGCGCTGCGGCACGCCGACGAGCTGCAGGTCGGGCACGGGCACGGCCCGGTCCACCACTTCTACGACGTCTGGAGCTGACCGATGACCTTCACCACCGACGCCTGGGCTCGCACCGCCGACGTCCGGTCCGCCATCGACGAGCTGCCGTTCGTGCAGGGCCTGGCCGATGGCACGCTCGACCGCGAGCGCTTCACCTACTACATGGCGCAGGACGCGCTCTACCTCGCGGACTACGGCCGGGTGCTCGCGACCCTCGCCGGGCAGGCCACCGACCCCGAC
>NZ_DCYC01000076.1:0-19578 GCF_002330965.1 Arsenicicoccus sp. UBA2120 | reverse complement strand
CCGCTCCCCCAGCTGCCTCGCCTACACGTCCTACCTGTCGTCGCTGACCACCCAGGGCTCGTATGCCGTGGCCGCAGCCGGCGTGCTGCCCTGCTTCTGGATCTACCAGGACGTGGGCGACCACCTGCTCAGCCAGGCCGGCTCCCTCGACGCCCACACCTACGGCGACTGGATCGGGATGTACTCCGACGAGGAGTTCGCCGCCTCGGTGGGCCGCGCCAAGGCGATCGTCGACCGGTGCGCCGAGGGCGCCGACGACGCCACCGTGGAGCGGATGCACGAGGCGTACTCCACGGCGGCGCGCTACGAGTGGATGTTCTGGGACGCCGCCTGGCGCCGGGAGAGCTGGCCGGTCTGAGTCCCCCGGCGGGTCGGGTCAGTCGACGAGCTCGGTGGTCGAGCTGTCGTGGTGCACCCGGTTGCGCACGGCGAACCACGAGCCGACGAGGATGACGAACCAGACGGGAGTGACGAGCAGCGCCTGGAGGGTGTCCTTCTCCTGGGTCAGGAGCACCAGCACCACGGCGAAGAACGCCAGGACGACATACGGCATGAAGCGCGCCCCCGGCATCTTGTAGACCGACCGCGCGTGAGCCTCGGGGTGGCGGCGCAGGTAGACGATGTAGCTGAGCAGGATCAGGCCCCAGACGACGATGAACAGCACGGACGAGATCGTGGTGACCACCGTGAAGGCGCCCATGACGCTGTCGTTCAGCATGAGCAGGATCGACGTGGCGACCAGCAGGACCGAGACGAACAGGCCGTTCTGCGGGACGTTGTGCCGGGACAGCCGACCGAACGCGGCGGGCGCCATGCCCTTGTGCGAGAGGCCGTAGAGCATGCGTGACGTGGAGAACAGCCCGGAGTTGCAGCTCGACGACGCCGAGGTCAGCACCACGAAGTTCATGACCGTGGCGGCGGCGGCGAGCCCGGCGAGGCTGAACAGGTTGACGAACGGCGACTGCCCGGCGTCGATCTTGTCCCAGGGCGTGACGGTCATGATGACCAGCAGCGCCAGGACGTAGAACACGATGATGCGGACCGGGATCGAGTTGATGGCCCGCGGCATGGTCGTGGTGGGGTCCTTGGTCTCGGCGGCGGTGGTGCCGATGAGCTCGATGCCGACGAACGCGAACACGGCGATCTGGAAGCCGGCGCCGAACCCGTCGAGGCCCTTGGGGAAGAAGCCGCCACGGTCCCAGAGGTAGGTGATCGATGCCTTGGTGCCGTCCGGGGAGGTGAAGACCGTGACGAGCATCCAGATGCCCATGATGATCAGGGCGACGATCGCGATGACCTTGATGATCGCGAACCAGAACTCCATCTCGCCGAACAGCCTGACGGTGAGCAGGTTGAGGAACAGCAGGAACCCGAGCATGACCACGGCGAGGACCAGCGAGAGGGGCTTCATCTCGGTGGGGTGGTCGGGGTTGACCCAGAAGTTCCAGTAGCCGGCGACGGCGATGATCTCGGCCATGCCGGTGACGACCCAGCACAGCCAGTAGGTCCAGCCGGACATGAATCCGGCCCAGGGGCCGAGCATCTCGGCGCAGAAGTCCTGGAAGGACTTGTAGTCGAGGTTGTGCAGGAGCAGCTCGCCCATGGCGCGCATGACGAAGAAGAGCATGACGCCGACGGTGAGGTAGACGAGCAGGATCGAGGGGCCCGCGGCGTGGATCGTCTTACCGGAGCCCATGAACAGGCCGGTGCCGATCGCTCCGCCGATGGCGATGAGCTGGACGTGGCGGTTGGACAGGTTTCGCTGGAGCTGGTCACCGGACTCGGGCGCGGGGTGTGTCCCGGGAGAGTGAGCATCAAGGGTTGCCATGCTGACCTCGCTGTGGTGGGTGCGGGTCCACGACGGTGTGGGACCCCTTTTGGAGTGTATGCGCGGGTCCGCATAGCTCCTCGGGCGGGGTGCAGCCTTGCACACCCCAGGTGAGCGCGGCCGCGAGCTCCGCTGCGCGAGAAGCGATACTGGCGTCATGAACACTGTTCAGGAGACGCTGCTGCGCGACTGGGACCGGGATCACCTCTGGCACCCCTACTCGACCTTTCCCGCCACCTCGTCGCCACACCTCGTGCGCTCCGCCGAGGGGGTGCGGCTGCGGCTGGACGTCGACGGCGAGACCCACGAGGTCGTGGACGCCATGTCCTCCTGGTGGTGCGCCATCCACGGGTATGCCGTCCCGGAGCTCGACGCGGCCGCGCACGACCAGCTGGGCCGGATGAGCCACGTGATGTTCGGCGGGCTGACGCACGAGCCCGCGATCCGCCTCGGCCGGCGGCTGGTCGAGCTCGCCCCACGTGGTGGCGGCGACGAGTTCCCGCTCCAGCACGTCTTCCTCGCCGACTCGGGGTCCGTGGCCGTCGAGGTCGCTCTCAAGATGGCCTGGCAGCACCACGTCGCCCTCGGGCGGCCCCGGCGACGCATGTTCACGATCCGCGGCGGCTACCATGGCGACACCTTCGCCCCGATGAGCGTGTGCGACCCCGAGGGCGGCATGCACTCGCTGTTCACCGGCGTGCTGCCCGAGCAGGTCTTCGCACCGCGCCCACCGGGCGGCCTCGACCGGGACGGCAGCGATCCCGCGATGGCGGCCTGGGAGCGGGAGACGCGCAGGCTGTATGCCGAGCACGCCGCCGACGTCGCGGCGGTCGTCGTCGAGCCGATCCTGCAGGGCGCGGGCGGGATGCACGTCTACAGCCCGTACGCCGTGCGGGTGCTCGCGTCGCTGGCCCGCGAGTCGGGCGCGCTGCTCGTGGTGGACGAGATCGCGACGGGCTTCGGCCGCACGGGGACGCTGTGGGCCTCGGACCGGTGCGGGATCGTGCCGGACATCATGACGGTCGGCAAGGCCCTGACCGGCGGCTATCTCACGCTGGCGGCGACGCTGTGCACCAGCGAGGTGGCCCGCACGGTCAGTGGCGGCGCGGCCGGGGCGCTGATGCACGGGCCGACGTTCATGGGCAACCCCCTGGCGTGCGCCGTCGCCCTCGCCTCGCTGGACCTGCTCGAGGCCCGCGGCTGGGCGTCCGAGGTCGCCCGCATCGAGCGGGGGCTGCGCACCGGGCTCGCACCTGCTCGATCCCTCCGCCACGTGCGGGACGTCCGGGTGCTGGGCGCCGTGGGCGTCATACAGCTGGACGAGCCCGTCCGGGTCTCCGAGGTGACCGCGGCTGCCCTGGACCGGGGTGTCTGGGTGCGGCCGTTCCGGGACCTCGTCTACACGATGCCGCCCTACGCGTGCTCGGAGGCCGAGGTCGCCACCATCACCCGCGCGCTGGTCGAGGCCGTCGCGCTGGCGCACGGCTGAGAGGCTGATGGCCATGAGCACCGAGAGCACCGCCCCCGTCATCGTCGTCACGGGCACCGGCACCGACGTCGGCAAGACCGTCGCGACGGCGGCCCTCGCCGTCGGGTTCCGCGAGCAGGGCCTGCGCGTGGCCGTGGTCAAGCCCTGCCAGACGGGGGTCGGGCCGGATGAGGACGCTGACCTGGCCGAGGTGCGCCGGCTCGCCGGTGAGCTGCAGACGCACGAGCTGGTGCGCCTGCCCGAACCGCTCGCGCCGGACACGGCCGCCCGGCACGCCGGCATCGACATCCCGCCGGTGCCGGTCCTGGCGTCCCAGGTAGCCCAGGTGTCGCGGCGCGCGGACGTCGACCTGGTCCTCGTCGAGGGTGCCGGTGGGCTGCTGGTCCGGCTCGACCTGGCCGGTGGCACCCTGGCCGACCTGGCACTGTGCGTCCAGGAGCTCGGCCTGCGGGTCGGCGTCGTCGTGGTGGCCACCGCCGGGCTCGGCACCCTCAACCACTCGGCGCTGACGGCCGAGGCGTTGCAGCTGCGCGGCCTGGACTGCCTGGGGTTCGTGATCGGGTCGTGGCCCGAGCACCCCGACCTGGCCATGCGGCTCAACCTGGAGGACCTGCCGGAGGTGACCGGCGCACCCCTGCTCGGTCGGATCCCGGCCGGGGCGGGGTCGTGGGACGCCCAGACCTTCCAGGACCGCGCCGGCGCCTGGTTGCCGATCTTCTAGAGCCGCAGCGACCTAACCAGGGGCGCGTCAGCGCAGGGTCAGCGCGTCGGCGTCACCGTCGCGGTCGACGACCACCGTCTGCCCGTCGCGGACGTCGCCGCCGAGCAGCGCCTTGGCGAGGCGGTCGCCGATCTCGCGCTGCACCAGCCGGCGCAGCGGTCGGGCGCCGTACGCCGGGTCGTAGCCGGTGAGGGCCAGCCACTCGCGAGCCGCGTCCGTCACCTCGAGGGTGATCCGGCGGCCGGACAGGCGACGCCCCATCTCCTCGACCTGCAGGCCGACGATGTGGCCGAGCTCGTCCCTGGACAGCGGATCGAAGATCACGACCTCGTCCAGGCGGTTGAGGAACTCCGGCTTGAACGCCGTCCGCACGGTCGCCATGACGGCGTCGCGCTTGGCGATCTCGTCCAGCGTCGGGTCGACGAGGAACTGCGACCCGAGGTTGGAGGTCATCACGAGGATGACGTTGCGGAAGTCGACCGTCCGCCCCTGCCCGTCGGTGAGGCGACCGTCGTCGAGGACCTGCAGCAGGATGTCGAAGGTCTCCGGGTGGGCCTTCTCCACCTCGTCGAGCAGCACCACGCTGTAGGGACGACGCCGCACGGCCTCGGTCAGCTGCCCGCCCTCCTCGTAGCCGACGTAGCCGGGAGGCGCGCCCACGAGGCGAGCCACCGAGTGACGCTCGGAGTACTCCGACATGTCGATGCGGACCATGGCGCGCTCGTCGTCGAAGAGGAAGTCGGCGAGCGACTTGGCCAGCTCGGTCTTGCCGACGCCGGTGGGGCCGAGGAAGAGGAAGGAGCCGGTCGGACGGTCGGGATCCGCGACCCCGGCCCGCGAGCGCCGGACCGCGTCGGACACGGCCTGCACCGCCGCGGCCTGGCCGATCAGCCGCTCGCCGATGACCTCCTCCATGTGCAGCAGCTTCTCGGTCTCACCCTCGAGCAGGCGGCCGGCGGGGATGCCGGTCCACGCGGAGATGACCTCGGCGATGGCGTCGGCGTCGACCTGCTCCTGCACCATGGGTCCGCCTGCGGCGACCGCCGAGACGGCCGCCTCGGACTCGGCGGCCTGAGCCGCCTCGACCTCACGCTCGAGGCGGGGGATCTCGCCATACATGATCGGAGCCGCATCGTTGAGCCGGCCCTCGCGGACCATCATGTCCGCGCGCGAGCGTGCCTCGTCGAGCTGAGCCTTGAGCTCACCGACCCGGTTGAGGCCGGCCTTCTCGGCCTCCCAGCGGGCGTTGAGACCCGCGAGCTCCTCGCTGCGGTCGGCGATCTCCTTGCGGAGCCGCGCCAGCCGCTCGCGAGAGGCGTCGTCGGTCTCCTGCTCCAGGTGCAGCTCCTCCATCTTGAGGCGGTCGACCTGGCGGCGGAGCTCGTCGATCTCGACGGGCGAGGAGTCGATCTCCATGCGCAGCCGCGACGCCGCCTCGTCGACGAGGTCGATGGCCTTGTCGGGGAGCTTGCGGCCGGTGATGTAGCGGTCGGACAGCGCGGCCGCGGCCACGAGGGCCGAGTCGGAGATCGCGACCTTGTGGTGCGCCTCGTAGCGCTCCTTGAGCCCACGCAGGATCGCGACGGTGTCCTCGACGGACGGCTCGCCCACGAAGACCTGCTGGAAGCGCCGCTCCAGGGCCGAGTCCTTCTCGATGTTCTCGCGGTACTCGTCCAGGGTGGTCGCGCCGATGAGCCGCAGCTCGCCGCGGGCCAGGAGGGGCTTGAGCATGTTGCCCGCGTCCATGGACGAGTCGCCGGAGGCGCCGGCGCCCACGATCGTGTGGATCTCGTCGATGAAGGTGACGATCTCGCCGTCGGACTGGCGGATCTCGTCGAGGACGGCCTTGAGCCGCTCCTCGAACTCGCCGCGGTACTTGGCCCCGGCGACCATCGCACCGAGGTCGAGGGAGATGAGCCGCTTGTTGCGCAGGCTCTCCGGGACGTCCCCGGCGACGATGCGCTGGGCGAGGCCCTCGACGACGGCCGTCTTGCCGACGCCGGGGTCCCCGATGAGGACGGGGTTGTTCTTGGTGCGCCGGGACAGGACCTGCACGACGCGGCGGATCTCGGAGTCACGGCCGATGACCGGGTCGAGCTTGCCGTCGCGGGCCACCTGGGTCAGGTCCGTGCCGTACTTCTCGAGGGCCTCGAAGGTGCCCTCGGGCGTCGCGGACGTGACCTTGCGGCCGCCACGGACCTGGGGGATCTGCGCCTCGATCGCGTCGGGGTCGAGGCCGAAGCGTCCGGCGCGGGCGACCGCCGCCAGCAGCTGGTCGGTCGAGATGTAGGTGTCGCCCATCGCCGCGGCCGCGTTGCCGGCCTGCTGCAGGACGGACGCGGTGGCCTGGGAGGCCCCGGGGGTGCTGGTGGACCCGGACACGGTCGGGAGGCCGGCGAGCACCTGGGCGGCGGCGCGGCCCACGGCCTGCGGGTCGGCGCCGGACGCGGTGATCAGCGGTCCGGTGGTGGTGTCCTGCTGGCCGAGCAGGGCGAGCAGGAGGTGGGCGGGCTCCACCTGCGCGTGGTGCGCTGCGGTGGCGTCGTGCACGGCCGCGTTGACGGCCTCGGCCGACTTGGTGGTCAGCTCCATGTGGGGCGGCTCCTCTGGTGGGACGGACAAGGGGTGTATGCCGGAAGGCCCGGCCTCACCTGGTGCAACCTCGACAGAGTTGAGCCTATTCCGCTCAACCCTGAATGCGTCGGCCACCGAGCCGTTCCGACGGCCGAACATCGTGCGACATCAGGGTGAACAGCTGGTGACTGCACGCCGCGGCGTCAGGCCCCCGGTTCGCGGTCGTGGTTTCGCGCCGCACAATAGGTCCCGTGGACGTTTCCCTCATCCTCCTCGTGCTGGTGGTCATCACGGCTCTGGCCTTCGACTTCACCAACGGCTTCCACGACACCGGCAACGCGATGGCGACGTCCATCGCGACCGGTGCCCTCAAGCCCAAGACCGCGGTCGCCCTCTCCGGCATCCTCAACCTCATCGGCGCCTTCCTCAGCGTGGAGGTCGCCCTCACGGTCACCAACGCCGTCATCAAGATCCAGAACAAGGACGGGTCCCCGATCACGACCCTCATGGCCGACCACGGCCAGGCGCTCCTGCTCATCGTGCTGGCGGGCCTCATCGGCGGCATCGTCTGGAACCTCCTGACCTGGCTCCTCGGCCTGCCGTCCAGCTCGTCGCACGCGCTCTTCGGCGGCCTGATCGGCTCGACCATCGCCGCCATCGGCTGGGCCGGCGTCAAGTGGAACGGCGACGGCAGCAAGCTCGACGGCGTCGTCGGCAAGGTGATCATGCCGGCGCTCCTGTCCCCCGTGATCGCCGCCGTCATCGCGGCGTCCGGCACCTGGCTGATCTACAAGATCACCGAGGGCGTCAACGAGCGGTGGAAGGAGTCCGGCTTCCGCTGGGGCCAGATCGGCTCGGCCTCGCTCGTCTCCCTGGCCCACGGCACCAACGACGCGCAGAAGACCATGGGCGTCATCACCCTGGCCCTCATCGGCTACGGGTCCCACACCGACACCCACTCCGTGCCCTTCTGGGTCAAGTTCTCCTGCGCCGTCGCCATCGCGCTCGGCACCTACCTCGGCGGCTGGCGCATCATCCGCACGCTCGGCAAGGGTCTCGTCGAGATCGCCTCGCCGCAGGGCATGGCGGCCGAGTCTGCGTCGGCCGCCGTCATCCTCACCTCGAGCCACCTGGGCTTCGCGCTCTCGACGACGCACGTCGCCACCGGCTCGATCCTCGGCACCGGCATCGGCAAGAAGGGCGCCGAGGTCCGCTGGGGCGTCGCGGCCCGCATGGTCGCCGCCTGGCTCATCACCCTCCCCGCGGCGGCCGCCGTGGGGGCGATCATGTGGTTCATCGGCCACGCCCTCGGCGGGCTCCTCGGGGTCATCACGATCTTCGCCATCCTGTGCGGCCTCGCCGGCTACATGTACCACCGGTCCCGCCAGGCGCCGGTCGACCACAACAACGTCAACGACGAGTGGGACGCCTCCGGCGTGCCGGCCGAGACGGCCGACGCGCTCGCGTCCTCGCGCTCGGCTCGCTGAGAGGAGTTCGTCATGCTGCACAACCTCGGGCTGCTCTTCGACGCGGCGTGGAAGGTCCTGGCCGTCGGGCTGCTCCTCGGCGCCGGACTGCCTGCCCTGTTCGCCCTCGGGATCCGGTCCATGGCCTACGGCGTGGGAGGCGCGGCCGAGATCGACACCACGGCGTCGCCGCACCCGGTCGGCCGAGCCCTGGGCATCCTCTGCTTCGCCCTCGTGGCGGCAGCCGTCCTGCTCGGCATCACCATCATCGTGGCGTCCGGCTTCGGCAAGTCCGTCAGCTTCGAGCACATCTTCCCCGTGCTCGTCGACAAGCACTGATCGCCTCCCCGATGACCACCAATCCCTTCACCCGACTCCTCGGCTGGTTGCGCGGCGGCTACCCCCAGGGCGTCCCGCAGTCGGACTACGTGGCACTCTTCGGCATCCTGCACCGCGACCTCACCGAGACCGAGGTGGCCGAGATCGCCGTCGCCCTCCGCAAGGACCGCGGCGTCCCCGACTCCGAGATCAGCCGCGAGGAGATCGCGGCCGGCATCCGCCGCGTCGCGATGGAGAAGCCCTCCGAGGAGGACATCGCCCGGGTGGCCGGCCGGCTCGCCGCTGGCGGGTGGCCGCTCGCGACGGGGGCGGCCGCGGCCGAGCCGGTCGCCCAGCACGACCCGCACGCCCAGCACGACCCGCACGACGACGCCGTCGGCAACCCGTCGCCCGGCAGCGGCTGAGGCCATGATGGAGAGCCCCCGATCTCTGAGGAACCGGCCATGACCTCGTTCATCGAGCGCGCGCTCAACTGGCTGCGCGCCGGCTACCCCGGCGGTGTCCCCGACACCGACTACCAACCCCTGCTCGCGCTGCTGCGCAGACGGCTGACCGACGACGAGGTCGACGAGCTCGGTCAGGAGCTGGTCCGTCGTGGCATGGTGCCGGCGGGCAAGATCGACGTGGGCGTCGGCATCACGAGGGTCATCGACGAGCTCCCCACCGAGGAGGAGATGCACCGCGTCGGCGAGCGCCTGCGCGAGGGCGGCTGGCCCGTCGACCTCGA
Organism: Arsenicicoccus sp. UBA2120; assembly: GCF_002330965.1. NCBI lineage: Bacteria > Bacillati > Actinomycetota > Actinomycetes > Micrococcales > Intrasporangiaceae > Arsenicicoccus > Arsenicicoccus sp. UBA2120. The sequence goes on along the minus strand of NZ_DCYC01000076.1, from coordinate 10,434 downwards.
CGAGGCACGGCGACGCCGCGAGGAGTGACCCGCTGACGCAGACCCCACCCCCCCCACCACCTCGCGTGCCAGACTCGGCACGGGAGGTGGTCCTGCGTCCGGAGGAGGCGAGCATGGACTGGTGGCTCGGCTGGTTCGCATGGTTCGACTGGCCACCCACGCCGGGCAACCTCGGCGTCGAGCTGCTGGTGCTGCTCGACCTGGCGTTCCGCGTGGTGGCGGCCTCGGTCGTGTCCAACAACCGCCGGCCCTCGAGCGCCGTGGCCTGGTTGCTCGCGATCTTCTTCATCCCGTTCCTCGGGCTCTTCGCGTTCATCCTCATCGGGTCGCCCAAGCTGCCCCGCCGCCGCCGCAACAAGCAGCGCCGCGTGTCGGAGGTGATCCTGCAGCGCACGGCCGACATGGACACCCAGGGGCCGGACTCGGCGCCGCCGTGGCTGGAGCCCCTCGCCCGGATGAACCGGCGACTCGGCGCCATGCCGATGGTCGCGGGGTCGGACGCCACCGTCGAGACGGACTACGTCCGGTCGCTGGAGATGATGGCCGAGGAGATCGACCTCGCCCGCGAGTACGTCCACGCCGAGTTCTACATCCTCAGCCTCGACGAGACGACGACACCGGTCTTCGCGGCCCTCGAGCGGGCCGTGGCCCGTGGGGTCGAGGTGCGGGTCCTGTTCGACCACCTGGCCTCCCTGCGGATCCCGGGCTACCGCCGGACGATCAAGCGCCTCGACGCCATAGGTGCCCAGTGGGCCCGGATGCTCCCGTTCACGCCGTTCAAGCGCGAGATCCTGCGCCCCGACCTGCGCAACCACCGCAAGCTGCTCATCATCGACGGCGCCGTGGGCTACATCGGCTCGCAGAACCTCATCGACGCGCGCTACGGCAAGCGGCGCAACCGCCGGCTCGGGCGCGAGTGGATCGACATCATGGCGCGCTTCACCGGACCGGTGGTGCTCGAGCTGGACGCGGTCTTTCGCACCGACTGGTACTCCGAGACCGACGAGCTCCTCGACGTCGGCTCCACGCAGGGGCTCCCGGAGGTGCGGGCGACCGGCGACCTCTACGCCCAGTGCGTGCCCAGCGGCCCGGGCTTCGAGGCCGAGAACAACCTCAAGCTGTTCAACGCCCTGATCTACAACGCCCTGCACTCGGTGCGCATGATCAGTCCCTACTTCGTGCCGGACGAGTCGCTGCTGATGGCGGTCACGACCGCGGCCCAGCAGGGGCTCAAGGTCGAGCTGTTCGTGTCGGAGCAGGGCGACCAGTTCCTGGTGCACCACGCCCAGCGGTCCTACTACGAGATCCTGCTGGACGCCGGCGTGGAGATCTGGATGTATCCCCAGCCCTACGTCCTGCACGCCAAGACCCTCACGGTCGACGGCCAGACCTCGGTCATCGGGTCGTCCAACCTGGACATGCGCTCGTTCACCCTCAACCTCGAGGTGTCGGCCCTCGTCGAGGGGCGCGAGTTCGCCCAGGACCTGGAGGCGTTCGAGGATCAGCTGCGGTCCCGCTCGCGCAGGCTGGACCTCGCGGAGTGGCGACGTCGGCCGTGGCACGAGCAGGTCGCGGACGGCTTCTGCCGCCTCACCTCCGCGCTCATGTGACCTGCCGTATGCCGGGGTGGAGAGGGCTCAGACCACGTCGACGAACACGGGGTTGGTGTAGAACCACGTGTCGGCCCAGGGGTTCCCGGCGTCCGGGGTCCCGTCGTGCGGGACCGGACCGTGGGGATCGACGGCGGCCCCGAGCGGGCCGACGCCGTGGCGGTTGCCGTCGCTGCCGCGCAGGCGCAGGTAGCCCGAGTGCTCCGCGACGAGCTCGAGGCGCAGCGTGACGGGTCCGCGGCGGCCGCCGGTGTCCCAGGTGCGCACCACGCGGGTGCCGGGCGCCCGCCAGGTGTCGCGGTCGGTCGCGGGCCCGGTGACCCTCCCCTGGATCACGTCCACGTGCGCGAGCTGCGGCAGGATCCCCCAGGCGTTGCGATAGGTCGTGGGGTGGACGGTGACCGTCAGGGTGATGCTGGAGCCGCGGCGGACGCGGATGCGGCCGCCGAGCGTGGCGCTGACCTGCCGGCCACCCGCATGGCCGCGACCGCGACCCGCCGGTCCGCCACCGGTGACCTCGACCTCGACGCGGTTGACCAGGTGCCCGTGGTCGACCCAGCTGCGGCCCCCGCGCAGGGCCTGCATGACGGCGCGGTAGCTGCGACGCTCGACGCCCGTGTGGTTGCGGCTGAACTTACCGGGCCAGTAGTCACCGCCCCCCTGGGGATCGGCGGTGGGGACGGGGTCGGGGCGACGGCCCAGGGTGTCGAAGGTCTCGCCGGGCGGGTACGCGCCGACCGTGGTGCGGTCGCGCGACTCGTTGTGGTGGTCGGAGTTGGTGGTGATCCAGCAGGGCCTGGCCCTCGGCCAGCAGGGAGTCCCAGAGGCCACCGACGACCGAGCTGGCCCAGTCGAAACCGCCCCTCGTGCGATAGGCCTCGAGCGGGTAGCCCGGCCAGGAGTAGGCCGAGGGCGCGTTCTCGTACTCCCCACGCTGGTAGCCGGGCGCCCGGTTGGTCCCGAAGGCACCCGCCTGTGCCCCCGGGGCCCCCTCCATGCCGATCATGATCTCGGGGGCGGCGTCACGCCAGGCGCGCAGCTCGTGCGGCGAGTCGATGCCCAGCCGCAGCGGGTGGTTGGCGAGGACCAGCACGTCGTCGACGACGCCACGGCGCCGTTCGGCCGCGAGCCATCGCAGCGCCTCGACCGCCTTGGCCTCCCACTCGGCGACCTGCGGGGTCCCGGGGGTGGGCTTCTCCCACCGGTTGAGCTTGCCGTCCCACAGCCTCTCGAACTGGCGCAGCAGATCGGCGTCGTTGTCGCCGGGCGCGACCATGACGGTGCAGTGCTCGGCCGCCGGGATGTACCACTCCAGGCCCTGGTAAATGAGCAGGTCGGGGTACTGGCGCCGCATCCGCTGCAGGACCTGGCGCTCCAGGTGCGCGCCCTTGTCGTGGTGCCCGACGTTGGAGTGCTCGGTGAACACCATCCAGTCGACGCCGAACTCGTGGGCCCGCGCGACCTGCGTCTCGACGAGGTACTTCGCGTCGTGCGAGAACACCGTGTGGACGTGGTGGTCGCCGACGAGCCAGTCGTAACGGTCGTGGCGCGGCCGCCGCCCGGCGGGTGCGGCACCGGCGTCCGGCGCCGCGAGGACCCCGGGCAGCAGACCGGCTCCGAGAGCCGCGGCCCCCGCGGCCCCCGCGGCCGTCAGGACGCGGCGACGGCTCGCACCCGTGGCGGTCGGGAGGGGCGTGACCGGCTCGTCCCAGACGTGGGGAAGCGGCTGATGGTCCTGCTGGGGGGGAGCCGTCGCGGCACATGTCACGGGCCTCTCTGCTGGCAGCGGGTTCTCCAGGACGCTAGGTGGCCCAGGCGTCCAGGCCGGCCCTGGACGGTGAACGCCGCGCGACCGCTGCGGGACGGGGTGGTTCCGGGGCCGCCCGGTGACCGCCGTCGTAGGCTGGGAGCCATGGCTGGCATCGAGATCGTGCAGGGCGACATCACCACCCAGGCGGTGGACGCGATCGTCAACGCCGCGAACTCCTCCCTCATGGGTGGCGGTGGCGTGGACGGGGCGATCCATCGCGCCGCGGGGCCCACGCTGCGCGAGGAGTGCCGTCACCTGCGGGCCACGGACTACCCCGAGGGCCTGCACGTCGGTGACGCCGTCGCCACGGGCGCGGGCGACCTGCCCTGCCGCTATGTCATCCACACCGTCGGCCCCAACCGGCACGAGGGACAGATCGACCCCCGGCTGCTGGCGTCGTGCTACACCCGCTCGCTGGACGTCGCGCAGCAGCTGGGCGTCCGGACGATCGCCTTCCCGGCGGTGAGCGCGGGCGCCTATGGCTGGAAGGTCGCCGACGTCGCGCGCATCGCCCTGACGACGGTCGCGGCTCACTCCCGGGACGGGATCGACCTGGTGCGGTTCGTGCCGTTCGACCCCACGTCCTACACCGCGTTCGAGGCCGCCTGCGTCGGGCTGGGGCGGTCGTGAGGCGCTGGCGCGTCGCGGCCGGGCAGCTCGCCAGCACCGACGACAAGCAGCACAACCTCGAGCAGGCCTGCCGCCTGGTGGCCGAGGCTGCGGAGGCCGGCGCCCGGCTGGTCGTCCTCCCCGAGGCGACGATGATGACCTTCGCCGTGCCGCTGGGCCCGCACGCGGAGCCCCTCGACGGCCCCTTCGCCGAGGCCCTGCGCGAGGCCGCGCGCACGCACGAGATCACCGTGGTGGCAGGGATGTTCGAGCCCGCCGACGACGGGCGGGTGCACAACACCCTCCTGCTCACGGGGCCGCACGCGGAGGCCACCTACCGCAAGGTGCACCTGTTCGACGCCTACACCACGACGGAGTCCGAGACGGTCGCTCCGGGGTCGGGCTACGTCAGCGTGGAGGTCGACGGCGTTCGCGTGGGGCTGGCGACCTGCTTCGACGTGCGGTTCCCCGACCAGTTCACCGAGCTGGGCCGGGCCGGCGTGGAGCTCGTGGCGCTGCCGGCGTCCTGGGGCGACGGTCCGGGCAAGGCACAGCAGTGGGACCTGCTGACGGCCGCGCGGGCGCACGACTCCCAGGCCTGGCTGGTGGCCGCCGGGCAGGCCTGGCGTGCCGACTCCGTCCGCAAGCCCCTCGGCATCGGGCGCAGCGCCGTCGTGGACCCCACGGGGGCCGTGCGGGCGCGACTCGGCGGGTCGCCGGACCTGCTGGTGGCCGACATCGACCTCGACCTGGTCGAGCGCACCCGGGCCCAGGTGCCGATCCTGTAGGGCCGAGCGGGTCGGACCGGCACACCCACGGTGACGGATTCGCCCTTCGCCATCACCCAGCGTATTTGGTTACGGCGCTTGGGCTTTCACCTGGGCACCTGAGGACGGGAACGCGGGCGCCGGCTCCTCCCCCTCGGCTACATTGCGGCCATGGGACGCCACTCTGCCCCTCGGACCATCCCCAAGGTCGCGGTCCTCGCCCTGCCCATCGCTGCCGTCATCGGCATCGCGGGGGCCGCCGCGTTGGTCAACGACGACTCACCTGGGGACGCCGCCGCAGGCTCGACGTCCCCGCGCACCGGCCTGTCGGCCTGCTCCTCGGTCACGCCGATGCGGGTCACCACCACCGAGGAGCTCGCGCCCGTGCTGGGCCAGGTGGCCCAGCGGCAGGAGACGCGCGGCGACGACTGCATCGACTACACCGTCGACGTGCAGAGCTCGTCCGTGACCGCGTCCGGTCTCATGAGCGGGGCGGACGACCGCACGCAGGTGTGGATCCCCGACTCCAGCCTGTGGGCCGAACGCGTCACGTCCGCGGCGCCCAGCACCAAGATCGACATGGGGCCCGTCGTCGCGACGTCGCCGGTCGTCTTCGCCATACCGCGCGGCGCCGCCGGCACGGCGCGCCCCGGACCGCTCACGTGGTCCCAGCTGATCGCGCAGCGCGCCGTCCCCCTCAAGGTCGCGAGCCCGGAGCGGAGCACCCCGTCCCTGCTCGCCCTGCTCGGCGCCAAGCAGGCCGTCGCCTCCTCGCCGCAGGACGCCCGAGCGCTGCAGGGTCTCCTGCTGACCCTGTCCCGCAGCACGGTCGACGAGGCCGACCTGAGGCGACAGGCCCTGACGCCGGCCGCGTCCGCGCCTGCCTTCCCCACCTCCGAGCAGCAGCTCGCCCACCTCAACCAGGCCAACCCCAAGACGCCGCTGCGGGCGATGACCCCCAGCGACGCCACGCCCCAGCTCGACTACCGCATGGTGACCGTGGCCGGCAAGAACGCCCCGTCTGCGGCCGCCGTCGCCAAGCTGCAGGACGCCCTGGCCGACGCCCAGTCGGTCGACGCGCTCCGCAAGGCGGGGTTCCGGATCGGCGAGTCCGACGGCCCCGACCTCGCCGGTGTGCCCGCCACCCTCCCCAAGGTCATCGCGACACCGCGCGCCAGCGACGCCGATACCGCCCTGCGCACGTGGGTCACCATGTCCCGCCAGACCCGCATGCTCGCGGTCATCGACACCTCCGAGTCGATGAAGAAGCCGGCGATCCCCGGCATGAACCGCCTCCAGCTCGCGTCCGGGGCCGCGCTCAAGGCGCTCGAGAAGTTCCCCCCGAGCAGCCAGATCGGGCTGTGGACCTTCGACCTCGCGCACGGCTCGCAGGACAAGGACTGGGTCGAGCGCGTCCCGATCCGGCGCGTCGACGCGACCTCGGGACCGATGACCCAGCGCCAGGCCCTCGCCCGGGCCGGTGGCAGCGTGCAGTGGCAGCGCGCCAACGGCACCGCCGTCCACGACACGATCTGGGCGGGCTACCAGCAGCTGCAGCGCACCTACCAGCCGGACTACGCCAACGCTCTGGTGCTGCTGACGGATGGCAAGAACGAAGACCCCGACTCCCTCAGCGAGGCGCAGCTGGTCGCCAACCTCGAGCAGGCCAGCAAGGACAGCTCCCGGCCGGTCCGGATCGTGCTGATCGCGATCAGCCAGGACGCGGATCTCGGGGCCCTGCAGCGCATCGCGGCCGCGGTCCCCGACGGTCAGGCGTACGACGCTCGTCGGCCCGAGAACATCTACGGCATCATGCAGACCGCCCTCACGACGCGGGAGATCGTCGCCCCGGCGCAGTAGCTCTCACGCAGGAACTCGTACGCAGGAGCTCTCAGCGCGGCGCCCCGGGACGCCAGACGACCAGTGCCTGGCTGGTCGAGCGGGCGGCCCGCGGACGCTGACCGGGTGGCATGGCCACGACGTCGCCGCGGCGACCCGCGGCGAACACCCGGTGGCCGTACAACGCCTGCGGGCGCAGCTGCTCGACCTCGGACCGAGCGTCCGCGAGCCTCGCCTCGAGGGCGCTGACGTGGCTCTCGAGGTCGAGGATCCGCCGTATGCCGGCCAGGCTCACGCCCTCCTCCTGGGAGAGCCGCTGCCCCTCGCGCAGCTGGGCGACGTCGCGCGCGCTGTAGCGCCGCCCGCCGCCCCCGGACCGCTTGGGCACGACGAGGCCGAGCCGGTCGTACTGCCGCAACGTCTGCGCGTGCATGCCCGCCAGCTGCGCCGCCACCGAGATCACGAAGATCGGGGCGTCGTCGTCGGAGACGAACTCGCGTCGCTCGCGGCCGGGCACGAGATCACGCCCTCGCGGCGCGGGCCCGCAGGTCGGCGCGGACGTCGGTCTCGGCGTCCTCCGCGGCCAGGACCTCGACGGCGGCCCGGGCCTCGTCGGTGAGCCGCTGCGGGACGACGACGTGGACGGTGACGATCAGGTCGCCGGTCGCCGACCTGGTGGCGATGCCGCGGCCCTTGACCCGCAGCCGCTGGCCGCTCTGGGTGCCGGCGCCGAGCCGGACGCCGACGAGGTCACCGCCCAGGGTGGGCACCTTGATGGTGGCGCCCAGCGCCGCCTCCGCGAAGGTCACGGGGACCTCGACGGTCAGGTTGTCGCCGTCCCGGCCGAACACCTCGTGCGGGGTGACGGTGACGTTGAGGAAGAGGTCACCGCGGGGCGCCTGCGGGTCGCCGAGGCCGCCCTTGCCGCGGAGCCGGATGCGCTGGCCGTCCCTGACCCCTGCGGGGATCCGGGTGGTGATGCGCTCGCCGTCGGCGGCGGTCAGCGTGACGGTGTCGCCGCGCACCGCCTCGGGGAAGCCGATGGTGACGGTGGCCTCGACGTCGGCGCCGGGCCGCGGGCCGGTGGGGGCGCCATACGCGCCGTATCCCTGCCCGAAGGGGCTCTGGCCCCCTCCCCCGCCGAACATGCGCAGGAGGTCCTCCATGTCCGGCTGGCCGCCGCCAGGTCCGCCGCTCGTGGTGAACCGCATGCCGGGGCCGCCCGCGCCGCCACCGGTGAACAGGTTGCTGAAGACGTCCTCGAAGCCGCCGTTGCCGCCGGCCCCGGGGGCGAATCGCGCTCCGCCGTGGGCCATCTGGCGGATGGCGTCGTACTGCTTGCGCTGCTCGGCGTCGGAGAGGACCGCGTAGGCCTCGCCGATCTCCTTGAACCGCTGCTCGGCCGCCTCGTCACCCGGGTTCTGGTCCGGGTGCAGCTTGCGGGCGAGCTTGCGGTACTCGCGCTTGATGGTCGCCGCGTCGGCGTCCTCGGCGACGCCGAGCGTGGCGTAGAAGTCCTTCTCGAACCAGTCCTGACTGGCCATCGGCGACTCCTTCCATGGGTCAAAGGTGCTACGCAAAGGGGGTGGTGCCCGGCCGGCCCGCCAGTCGTGCTGGCGGGCCGGCGTGGGCGGTGCTACTGCGGGTCGGCGACCGAGACGCGGGCTGCGCGCAGCACTCGGTCGCCCTGCCGGTAGCCGGGTTGCAGGACCTGGACGACCGTCGTGGTGGTGGCTCCCTCGGGGAGCTCCGCCTGGACGTGCATCAGGGCCTCGTGCAGGGCCGGGTCGAACTCGTCTCCCGGCTCGCCGTAGGCCTCGAGGCCGAAGCGGCCGAGGGCCTGCTGCAGCTTGTCGGCGATCGACGCGAAGGGCGTGCCCTCGCCGAGGTCGCCGTGCTGGCGGGCCAGCGCGATCTCGTCCAGGACCGGCATGAGCGCCTCGATCACCGAGGCGGCGCCCAGGTCCTTGATCAGGACCTTGTCGCGGTCGACACGCCGCTTGTAGTTGACGTACTCGGCCTGCAGGCGCTGCAGGTCGGCGAGCCGCTCGGCGGCCAGCACCGTGTCGGGGTGCTCGCCGTCGGCCTTGGCCCGCTCGGCCACGGCGTCCGCCTCGGCCGCGCCGACCTCGGCCTCGTGCAGGGCCGACTCCTCGGCCGAGAACGGGTCCTGCGGCATGCCGCTCTGCTGGTCACCGGGCTCGTGCTGGTCTGACGGGTCGGACATCGGGGTCTCCCTGTCGTCGCTCGAGGTGGGTGCGGGGGTGTCGGGAGCCGGCTGGCGCACCTCGCCCGTGGCGGGGTCGATGCGTCGCTTGTCCCGGATCACCGGGCCGGTGGGCTCCCCCTCGGGAGAGCCCACGCGACCGGTGGTGTCGTCCGTCACTTCTTGTCCGTGTCGTCGTCCACGACCTCGGCGTCGATGACGTCGTCATCGGCCTTGGCCTGGCCGGCGCCGGCAGCACCGCCCGCGGCACCCGCCGCGCCGGCTCCGGCAGTGCCCGCACCCGCGGCGCCCTCGTCGGACTGCTGCGCGTAGAGCGCGGCGCCGAGCTTCTGAGACTCCTCGGAGAGCGTGGTGGCCTTGGTGGAGATGTCCTCGGACGAGGTGCCCTCGGCGGCCAGCGCGTCCTTGAGGTCCTTCAGCGACTCGTCGACGGGCTTGCGGCCGTCCTCGGGGAGCTTGTCGGCGTTGTCGGCGAGGAACTTCTCGGTGGAGTAGACGAGCTGCTCGGCGTTGTTGCGAGCCTCGGCCTCCTCGCGCCGCTTCTTGTCCTCGTCGGCGTGCGCCTCGGCGTCCTTGACCATGCGGTCGATCTCGTCCTTGGACAGCGCGCTGCCGCCCGAGATCGTCATCGACTGCTCCTTGCCCGTGCCCTGGTCCTTGGCGGACACGTGCACGATGCCGTTGGCGTCGATGTCGAAGGTCACCTCGATCTTGGGCATGCCGCGGGGGGCCGGGGCGATGCCGGTGAGCTCGAAGGTGCCGAGACCCTTGTTCTGCTGGGCCAGCTCGCGCTCGCCCTGGAAGACCTGGATCAGCACGGACGGCTGGTTGTCGTCGGCGGTGGTGAAGACCTCGGAGCGCTTGGTCGGGATGGCCGTGTTGCGCTCGATGAGCTTGGTGAACAGCCCACCCTTGGTCTCGATGCCCAGGGACAGCGGCGTGACGTCGATCAGCAGGACGTCCTTGCGCTCGCCCTTGAGGACACCGGCCTGCAGGGACGCGCCCATGGCCACGACCTCGTCGGGGTTGACACCCTTGTTGGGCTCCTTGCCCGTGAGCTCGTTGACCAGGTTGGACACGGCCGGCATACGGGTCGAGCCACCCACGAGGACGACGTGCGCGATGTCCCCGACGGAGATGCCCGCGTCCTTGATGACGCTGTGGAAGGGCGCCTTGGTGCGCTCCAGCAGGTCCGCGGTCATCTGCTCGAACTGGGTGCGCGTGAGCGTCTCGTCCAGGTGGATCGGGCCGTTCTCACCCATCGAGAGGTACTGCAGGTTGATGTTGGTGCTGGTCGCGGTGGACAGCTCCTTCTTGGCCTGCTCGGCGGCGTCCTTGAGGCGCTGCATGGCGATCTTGTCCTTGGACAGGTCGACGCCGGTGTTGTTCTTGACCTGGGTCAGGAGGTGCTTGACGATCCGGTCGTCCCAGTCGTCGCCGCCGAGGCGGTTGTCACCGGCGGTCGCGCGCCCCCGGGTGGTCGAGAAATCGTCGTCCTTTCCCCCTTCGAGCAGCGAGACGTCGAACGTTCCCCCCCCCAGGGCGAAGACGAGGATGAGCTCGTCCTCCCTT
>NZ_DCYC01000041.1:65467-104626 GCF_002330965.1 Arsenicicoccus sp. UBA2120 | reverse complement strand
GCCGCGCACCGGGCCGTCCAGGCGCTGCAGGTTGCAGTTGACGACGAAGGTGAGGTTGTCGAGCTCCTCGTTGGCGGCCCACTGCAGCGCGCCACGCGACTCGACCTCGTCCATCTCGCCGTCGCCGAGGAAGGCCCACACGTGCTGCTGCGAGGTGTCCTTGATGCCGCGGTTGTGCAGGTAGCGGTTGAACTGCGCCTGGTAGATCGCGTTCATCGGGCCGATGCCCATGGACACGGTGGGGAACTCCCAGAAGTCCGGCATCTGGCGCGGGTGCGGGTAGGACGGGATGGCCTGGACCTTGCCGTCCACCACGTGCGAGTGCTCCTGGCGGAAGCCGTCGAGCTGCTTCTCGTCGAGACGCCCCTCGAGGTAGGCGCGGGCGTACATGCCGGGGGAGGCGTGGCCCTGGAAGAAGATCTGGTCGCCGCCACCGGGGTGGTCCTTGCCGCGCCAGAAGTGGTTCATGCCGACCTCGTAGAGCGTCGCGGCGGACGCGTAGGTCGAGATGTGGCCGCCGACACCGATGCCGGGGCGCTGCGCGCGGTGCACCATCATCGCGGCGTTCCAGCGCAGCAGACGGCGGTAGCCGCGCTCCGTCGTCTCGTCGCCGGGGTACCAGGGCTCACGCTCCGGCGGGATGGTGTTGACGTAGTCCGTGGAGGTCAGCGAGGGGACGCCGACCTGACGCTGGCGGGCCCGCTCCAGGAGCTTGAGCATCACATAGCGTGCTCGCTGCCGTCCGCCCTCGTCGATGATCCCGTCGAGCGACTCGATCCACTCCTGCGTCTCGTCCGAGTCGATGTCGGGGAGCTGGTTCGGCAGTCCGTTGATGATCGGACCGACACCATCGCGTGCCACCACGCCTGTGTCCTTTCCTAGAGGGACCTCCCGGCGCACTGATCAGAGCGCCGGGCGGGACGACCGCCCCCATCCTCCACCCAAGATGGGGTGCAGGTCACACCGGGGACCGATTGCGGGGAGGACGAGACTATTTGGCGCGGATCGGGCCGGGCAAGATCAGCCGCCGGGTGTCTCGTGCGTTGGTTGGGCGGTTGGTTGGGCAGTTGGGTGGCCGGCCGGCTCGCCGGTGTCGATCCGGTCGGGACGGCTGTATGCCGTGAACCGGGGCGGCCGCACGAACGCGGCCAGGGTGAGGCCCACGTCCCGCGCGAGGTCGACCGCCAGCGAGGACGGCGCCGACACGGCGGACAGCACGGGGACGCCGGCCATCGCGGCCTTCTGGGTCAGCTCGAAGCTCGCCCGCCCGCTGACCTGCAGCACGTGACCGGCCAGCGGGAGCAGGCCCTCGCGCGCGGCGGCCCCCAGGACCTTGTCGACCGCGTTGTGGCGGCCGACGTCCTCACGGACGAGCAGCACCTCGCCGGCAGCCGTGAACAGGCCGGCGGCGTGCACCCCCCCGGTCCGGTCGAACGCTCCCTGGTGCTCCCGCAGCCGGTCCGGCATACGGACCAGGTCTGCTGCTCGCACCCGCACCGGGTCGGCGGCCACGTCGTGGGGGAGGCGGGTGCGGATGGCGTCGATGCCGGCCTTGCCGCAGACCCCGCAGGAGCTCGTCGTGTAGGTGCTGCGGGTGGCGCTGGCCAGCGCCTCGGCCGACCCCGCTCCTGCACGCAGCGTCACGTCCACGACGTTGTAGGTCGGGGAGCCGTCCTCGCCCTCGTCCAGGCAGTGCATCAGGCCCAGCACGTCGTCCGCGGCCGCCACGACCCCCTCGGTCAGCAGGAACCCGATCGTGAGGTCGAAGTCGTCCCCGGGCGTACGCATCGTGACCGCGACCACCTCGCCGTGGACCCGGATCTCGAGCGGCTCCTCGACGGCGAGCGTGTCCGGTCGGGGCCGCACCGACACGCGCGGGCCCGCAGCGCCTTCTGCGACCAGTTCTCCGTGGAGCTCGCCGACCGGCTCGTCCACCACGAAACGGGTCGCCGGCACCCTCGTCGTCACTCGTCCCATGCCCGCCAGCCTAGGCGCCGTCACCCTCCGCGACGGCGCACGTCCTTGCCATGCGGCCTCCGATTGGGTGGACTAGACCTCACGACCTCATGGTGAGGCCGTGACCGGAGCGTCCCCCGACGCCCCGGATCCGGACGGAAGGACCAGGACGACAGTGACGACGACCGCGGAAGCGGCCGCTGCGGCAGCCCATCTGACCAAGCTCGGGCTCGTCGAGGGCGCGGTGGTGCAGGAGCTCGGCTACGACGACGACGTCGACCTCGACCTGCGCGACCGGCTCATGGAGCACATCGGTTCCGACCTCGTGGACGAGGACCACGGTGACGTGGTCGACGCGGTGCTGTTCTGGCACCGCGACGGCGACGGTGACCTCGTCGACGCGGTCGTGGACGGCCTGACCGACCTGGACGACCAGGGCTTCATCGTGCTGATGACGCCCCGGGCCGGCCGGGACGGGCACGTCGAGCCCGCCGAGATCGCCGAGGCCGCCACGACGGCCGGGCTGCACGTCTCCGGGGCGCTGACCGACTCCTCCGACTGGACTGGCACCCGCCTGGTCCCGCCGCGCGCCAAGAAGAAGTAGCACCGCGAGGCGCCGGGGCGGTCGACATACGGCACCGCCCCGTCGCTGAGTTGCGCCTGGGGCGCGGGTTGACAGACTGGGGCCATGAGCGACTCCCAGACCGCACCGTCCGTGGGCTCCGAGGCCCCCGACTTCACCCTCAAGAACCAGTTCGGCGAGGACGTGACCCTGTCCTCGTTCCGCGGTGACAAGAACGTCGTCGTCGTCTTCTACCCCTTCGCCTTCTCCGGGATCTGCACCGGGGAGCTGTGCGAGATCCGGGACAACATCGCCGGCTTCCAGGGCGACGACGTGCAGGTGCTGGCCGTCTCGTGCGACCCGATGTTCACGCTGCGCGCGTGGGCCGAGGACCAGCGCTACGACTTCCCGCTGCTGTCCGACTTCTGGCCGCACGGCACGGTGGCGCAGGACTACGGCGTCTTCCTCGAGGGCGGTGGCCTGGCCAAGCGCGGCACCTTCCTCGTGGACAAGGACGGCAAGGTCGCCTGGACCCTCGTCAACGAGCCCGGCGAGGCCCGCGACTTCAGCGGCTACCACGAGGCCCTGGCCGCTCTCCGCTCCGCCTGACGACCCGCCGGGGGCGGAGGCATTGACCGGCCGTCGTCCGGCAGGTCGATGCACCTGCCCCCGGCAGGTCGCGAGCCGTGGCGCGTCCGTCCTCCTCGGCCCTGGCACAATGGGCGACCGCGACGCCCGCCAGGTCGTCGCGACGGGGCCTGTAGCTCAGCTGGTAGAGCACTGCGTTTACACCGCAGCTGTCGTCGGTTCGAACCCGGCCGGGCCCACATGGACAGCGCCGCGCACGACGGCCACCGCACCCCCTCGCTCGCCGAGGTCCTGGAGGTGCTGCGTGGCCTCTATCCCGAGGACACCGCCCAGTCGTGGGACCAGGTGGGCCTGGTGACCGGCGACCCGGACCAGCCGGTCCGCTCGGTGCTCCTGGCCGTCGACCCCACGCTCGACGTCATCGACGAGGCCCGTGAGCTGGGCGCCGACCTGCTCGTCACCCACCATCCGCTGCTGCTCCGTGGCGTGCACAGCGTGGCGACGACCTCGGCCAAGGGGGCCGCCGTCACGCGACTGGTCGTGGCGGACATCGCGCTCTACTGCGCCCACACCAGCGCCGATGTCGCCGCCACCGGAGTGTCGCAGGCCCTGGCCGACGCCCTCGAGCTCGGCGGGGTCAAGCCGCTGGCGATGGAGGAGGGACAGCCGCTCGGGCGCGTCGGGCAGCTCGCGCAGCCCACGAGCCTGCGGTCCCTGGTGGAGCGGCTGGCCGCGGTCCTGCCCCCGGCCCCGGTCGGCATCCGTGTCTCCGGGCCGGCCGACGCGCAGGTGAGCCGCGTGGCGGTGCTCGGCGGCGCAGGCGACAGCCTGTTCGACGAGGTCCGGGCGAGCGGGGCCGACGTCTACATCACCTCTGACCTGCGGCACCACCCGGCCCTGGAGGCGCGCGAGGAGGCGGGCGGCGGCCCGCCATACCTCGTGGACGCCGGCCACTTCGCGACGGAGTGGCTGTGGCTGGACGTCGCGCGCCACGCCTTGCTGGAGGGTCTGTCGGCTCGCGGGGCTACGGTGGACGTCACGGTGTCGACCCGCACGACCGACCCCTGGACCTTCCTCGTCCGCACCGACGACGACCGCAGCAGCTCCGACCACACCCAACCCCAGGGCACCGGCCCTGCCCGACCCAAGGAGGACGCCGGTGAAGGCTGAACCCGCACGCCAGTGGCGCCTGCTCGATCTCGCCGAGCTCGACACCCGTCTGGACCAGATCGCCCACCGCCTCCGCTCCTCCGACGAGCAGCGCGCCGTCGACGCCGCCACCCAGCGCCGGCAGGCCCTCGACACCGACCTGGTGCTCGCCCGCACCGCGGTCAGCGACGTCCAGCGCGAGATCAAGCGCGCGGAGGACGAGGTGCAGATGGTCCGTGACCGGATGACCCGCAACCAGGCGCGTCTCGACTCCGGCCAGGGCACGGCCAAGGACCTGCAGGCGATGCAGCACGAGCTCGAGTCCCTGCACCGGCGCCAGGGCACCCTGGAGGACCTCGAGCTGGAGGTGATGGAGCGGGCCGAGGAGCACCAGAGCACGCTCGACCGGCTCGAGGCCCGCGCCTCCGAGCTGCAGTCCGAGCTCGACGAGGCCACCACGGCCCGCGACCGCCTCGTGCGCGACCTCGAGTCCGAGCGCGAGCAGGCGACGGGCCGGCGCGAGGGCATCGCATCCGGGGTGGGCGAGGACCTGCTGGGGCTCTACACCAAGGTGCGCGAGCAGGTCGGCGGCGTCGGTGCCGCTGCGCTGCGCCAGCGCCGTTGCGAGGGCTGCCACATGGAGCTCAACAACGTCGACCTCGGCCGCATCCGCTCCGCGGCCGACGACGAGGTCCTCCGCTGCGAGGAGTGCCGACGGATCCTCGTGCGCACCGCCGAGTCGGGGCTGTGACGCGGCTCGTCGTCGAGGCCGACGGCGGGTCGCGGGGCAACCCGGGGGTCGCCGGCTATGGCGCCCTGGTGCGTGACGGGGCCACCGGTCGGGTGCTGGCCGAGCGGGCGGCCCCCCTCGGCAAGCAGAGCAACAACGTCGCGGAGTACTCCGGCCTCATCGCCGGCCTCGAGGCGGCGGCGCGCATCGACCTGGCCGCCGACGTCGAGGTCCGCATGGACTCCAAGCTGGTCGTCGAGCAGATGGCCGGCCGGTGGAAGATCAAGCACGAGGACATGCGTCGCCTCGCCCTCGAGGCCCGCGAGCTGTGCAGCGCCCGATCGGCTGCCGGCGGGTCGGTCCGCTTCACCTGGATCCCGCGCGCCGACAACAAGGACGCGGACAAGCTGTCCAACGACGGCATGGACGGCCTCACGATTGACCGGTCGTATGCCGACGGGCCCGACGCGACGGCCGTCGACGCAACGCGCCCGGCCGCCGTCAGCGAGCGCCACCCTGACGGGCCGGCCGACCAGCCGGACAAGGGCCTCGTCACCGACCCCGTGCCCGGGGCCGCGGCAGACCTCGGCGCCCCGACCCGCATCCTGCTCGTGCGGCACGGCCTCACCGACTTCACCGTCAAGGGCCGGCTGGACGGTCGCGGGGGAGGCGACCCGGTGCTCAACCCGGACGGGGAGGCCCAGGCGCAGGCCTGCGCTGCGGCCGTGCGACGGCTCGTGGGGACCGAGGTGCGCGTGGTCACGAGCGCCCTGCGTCGCGCCCGGCAGACCGGCGACGCGATCGCCGAGGCTCTCGGCACGACCGCGACGAGCGACGAGCGGTTCGACGAGCAGGGCCTCGGTGACTGGGACGGTAAGTCGATGGCCCAGGTCGCGGCGCGCTGGCCGGACGAGCTGGCCGCGCTCCGCACCGACCCGGCCTACGCCCGCCCCGGCGGCGAGAGCCACGACGAGCTGCGGGACCGTGTCCTCGCCGGCTGGCGGGACGTCGTCGACGCCGGTGGGACGACCGTGCTGGTCGGGCACCGCAAACCCTTCCTCGTCGTGCTCGCGGAGGTGCTGGGCATGCCGCACGACCGGTTCTGGCGGCTGGCCCTGGCGCCCGGGTCGCTCACCGGCGTCGAGGTGTGGGCCGACGGCAACGCCTCCGTCTCGTTCGTCAACCGGACGTCGCACCTCTGATACCCGGCGTCGGTCTTGCGTCGTGGGAGGGTCCGGCATACGACCACGACCGAGGCGTGGTGGATCGTCGCCGTTGCCGCGCGATCCTCGTCCGTGGCGGGTTGCCGCGCGCGTGCTCGCTCGCATCGCGGGTGGCGTGCTGCAACAGACCACGGACACCAGTCGGATCCACCGGCAGCGGTCGGCGCCACGACCACCGGCCTTCGCACCCCAGCCTGGGGTGACGGAGGCGGGCTGATGTACCTACCTAGGGTAGGTCCATCGGCCTGGCGTGCGAAGGCGGGCGGATGTACCTACCTCGGGTAGGTCTATCGGCCTGGCGTGCGAAGTCGGGCGGATGTGACTACCTCGGGTAGGTGTCGAGGATCCAGGGGCGGCCGACGCGCTCCGGCGGCTCCAGCGCCACCTCGAACCCCGCCGCCAGGGCGTCCGCCAGAGCGCGTGGCGACCGCGGCGTCGCCGGCAGCTCGCAGATCGCCCGTGCGACCAGCCCACGCGTGTGCTTGGCCATGTGCGTGGCGCCGGGCACCCGCACGTGCACCCAGCGCCGGGCGAGCTCCCCCGATGGAGGCCAGGCTGCGGCATACGTGCTGGACCGGCAGTCGACGACCAGACCGGACCCGGCCGCGGCGGTGAGCACCGGGCCGACCCGCGGGCGCCACCACGTCGCGAGCGGCCCCAGCGAGCCGAGCCGCACACCCATCGACAGCCGGTATGGCGCCACGCGGTCGGTCAGGCGCAGCGCGCCGTGCAGCGCGGACTGGACCACCATGAACCTCCGGGCCCGCCGCAGCCCCGCCGCGTCGAGGGACGCGAGGTCCAGCGCGTCGTAGAGCACCCCCGTGTAGAGCTCGGCCACCGGCACCGCGGGCGCCGTGTCCAGGCGCAGGTTGCGGGCGATCTCATCCGTCAGCCCGGGCGACACGCCGAGCGCGTCGGCAGCATCGGGCCGTCCGGACACCGCAGCGAGCTCGCGCACCACGTCGAGCCGCGCCGGCGTCAGCTCCGGCCAGGACAGCGACTCGGGGCGCCAGCGCCGACCCCGGGCGCGGGACGACTTCGACTCCGACGGGGGCAGCAGGATCAGCACCGGGACAGCCTAGGGCCCCCTAGAGTGACCTCCATGGCTGCGACCCGCACGATCCTGACCTCTGAGCCCGGCGGTGACGAGCTGCACCGCGCGTTCGACGAGATCCGCGCCGAGCTCGACGTCCCGGGGGAGTTCCCCGCCGAGGCGCTGGCCGAGGCGGAGCAGGCCGCCGCGCGCCCGGTCCGGGTCGGCGCGGACCTGACCGCGCTCCCGTTCATCACCATCGACCCCGAGGGATCGATGGACCTCGACCAGGCCATGCACCTGGAGCGGGACGGTGCGGGCGGGGTGCGCGTGCTCTACGCCATCGCCGACGTGCCGGCCTACGTGCGCCCGGGTGGCGCCATCGACACCGAGGCCAGGCGTCGCGGCCAGACGATCTATGCCCCCGACCGCCGGACGCCCCTGCACCCCACCCGGCTCAGCGAGGACGCGGCGAGCCTGCTGCCCGGCGTCGAGCGGCCGGCCTTCGTGTGGGACCTGCGCGTCGACGCCGACGGTGACGTCCGCCTCGAGTCCCTCGACCGCGCCATGGTGCGCTCCGCGGCGCGGCTCGACTACGACCAGGTGCAGCGCGACCTCGACGCAGGCACCGCCGACCCGATGCTCGGGCTGCTGCGCGACGTGGGTCTGGCGCGGCAGGCGCAGGAGCGGGCCCGCGGCGGCGCCAGCCTCCCGATGCCCGAGCAGGAGGTCAACGGCGACGCCGAGCACGGCTACCGCCTCGAGCTGCGACCCCTCGCCCCGGTCGAGGACTGGAACGCCCAGATCTCCCTCATGACCGGCATGGCGGCGGCCGAGGTCATGCTCGCGGCCGGCGTGGGGATCCTGCGCACCATGCCTCCCGCCGACGAGCGCGACGTGGCGCGGCTGCGTCGCCAGTGCGCGGCGCTGGGGGTGCCCTGGGCCCCCGGCCAGCCGTACGGCGAGATGCTCCAGTCCCTGGACCGCACCGACCCTCGGCACCTCGCGATCATCCACGCCGCCACGACGCTGTTCCGCGGCGCGTCCTACACGCCCTTCGACGGGGCCGCGCCCGAGCAGGCCCGCCACGCCGCGCTGGCCGCCGGCTATGCCCACGTCACCGCTCCGCTGCGGCGCCTGGTCGACCGGTTCGGCCTCGTCGTGTGCGAGGCCGCCGTGGCCGGCACGGACGTCCCCGACTGGGCGCGGGCGGCGCTGCCCACCCTCCCCGAGCTCATGCGGTCCTCGGACCGTCGCGCCAAGGCCGTCGAGCGCGCCTGCACCGACGCCGTCGAGGCCGCCGTGCTCGCACCTCGCCTGGGGGAGACCTTCACGGCGAGCGTCGTCGACCTCTCCGACAAGGGACCCTCCCTCGTCCAGCTCGTCGACCTGCCCGTGCTGGCTCCCTGCGCCGGTGACGACCTCGAGCTGGGGAGCACCCTCGAGGTCCGTCTCGTCGAGGCGTCGGTGGAGCGACGTCGGGTGGCCTTCGAGGCGGTGGGCGCGGCGTCATACGGCCGGTAGACTCTGCCCCGGGATGAGTCGGTCGGGCGATCGCGTCACCGTCATGGTGCCGAGGAACGTCCGGGCTTCGAAGGGCAAGGTGGTGGCTAACGGCCACCCGGGGCGACCCGCGGGACAGTGCCACAGAGAACAGACCGCCAGGACGTTCGCAGAGCGGCCTGGTAAGGGTGAAACGGTGGTGCAAGAGACCACCAGCGCCGTGGGTGACCACGGCGGCTAGGTAAACCCCACCTGAAGCAAGCTCAGACAGTGCGCGTCCGAGGGCTGCCCGCCCGAGCGCACGGGTAGAGCGCTCGAGGTGGCCGGCAACGGCCACCCTAGATGGATGATCGCCCATCCCCGGGAGACCGGGGTGGACAGAACCCGGCGTACAGACCGACTCATCCCGCCCACGGGCCGGTCACGGGATCACTACACTGCGTAGTCCAGGGGTCTGCGGTAGCCATCCGCAGACCCGCGAAAGCGAGGTTTCCGTGGGTCGTTGGTCGGTCTCCCTCGGCCTGGGTGGCTTCTACCTCCTGCTCGCCGTCGTCGACCTCGTCACCTCGCGGACCGGGTGGGGCATCGACCCCGACCGGACGGTGCGGTTCGGCGTCTACGCCTGCGCCTACCTGGTGCTGCTCGCCTCGATCGCGTGGGCCCTGCGGCAGCACCCGTCCCGGCGCAACGCCTTCACCTATGCCCTGCTCGTCGCGTGGGCCGTCTACGCCGTCGGGGACTACGTCAGCGACCTCACGGCCGACCTCGTCTACGGCCACGACCGTCAGCTGGCCGACCCCGGTGACGCTCTCATGCTCGGCGCGTACACGATCGCCCTCACCGGATACGTGCAGCTGGTGGCCCGGGCACGCGAGCGCCTCAACGTCGCCCGGACCCTCGACACGCTCATCCTGACCGTGGCCCTCGGCACCATCGCCTGGATCACGCTCGTCGTGCCGGGCCTGCGCTCACCGCTGTTCCAGGGCCACCCGTCCTCCGCCGTCGTCTGCGCCCTCTTCCCGATCCTCGACCTCGTCCTGCTGGCCGTGGGCGTGATCAGGGTGATGTCACGCGCCCCGGTCAGCTGGGGGGCGATCATCGGGCTGGCCTGCCCGGCCCTGCTCCTGGTTGGTGACTGCCTGGACTTCGCCAACCTCATCCACGACCGCCAGGCGCCGGACGCCGCCCACGTGGCGTGGGTCCTGGCCTACGGGGCGGTCGCCGCCGCCGTCACCGCGCCCGTGGGCGCGAACGTCGGCTCGAGCGGCCGAGAGCTCGACGCCCGGCTCACCGCCCGCCACCACGTGCCCTGGCTGTTCGGGATGGGGATGCTCCCCGTCGGCGTCTACGGATGGCAGCTGGCGGGCGCCGCGGGCGACGGCTCGGTGCCGGACGGCTCCGCCCTGTCGGTGTCGATGCTGCTGATGTTCGGGCTCGTGGTGGCCCGGGCGGCCGGCATGATGCGCACCTCGGACCAGCAGTCCGAGGTCCTCGAGGTCCTCGCCCGCAACGACCACCTCACCGGGCTGCCCAACCGGCGCACGGGTGACGCCGAGCTGGGCCGGGCCCTGGTCCGGGTCGAGCAGACCGGGGAGCCCCTGAGCGTCACGATCATCGACCTCGACCGGTTCAAGGCGTTCAACGACAGCTTCGGTCACCACGCGGGCGACGAGCTGCTCGTCGGGTGCGCCCACCGGTGGAGCGACCTGCTCGGGCCGGCGGAGGTGCTGGCCCGCTACGGCGGCGAGGAGTTCGTGCTGATCACCGTGGGCCTGCCGACGTCCGCGGTCCTCGACCTGCTGGACCGGCTCAGGGCGGCCACGCCTCGCCAGCAGACCTTCTCGGCCGGGGTGACCCAGTGGCAGCGGGGAGACTCCGACGCGGACCTCGTGGCCCGCGCCGACGAGGCGTTGTATGCCGCCAAGGCCAACGGCCGCGCCCGGACCTACCTGTGGGAGACGCGGGACGCATCCCTCGACGCGGGGGAGGGTTCGAGATGACGGAGCGTCCGCTGGTCTTCCGCGTCGCGGCGATGGTCGCAGCGGGCGTCCTCGTGACCTACCTGTGGCTGCCCGTCGAGCATCGGCTCGACCTGGCGACGGTCGCCATCGCGGTCGTCCCGCTCACCTTCCTCGCCGGCATCCTGCTCTATCGCCCTCCGGGCCGCGCCATCTGGTGGACCTTGCTGGTCGGGACCGCGGCGTGGGGGATCCTCAGCCTGCCGCTGCCCCTGATGCGCGCGGAGCTCGTGGGCGGCGTGCTGGTGGGTGAGGTGATGTCCATCGTCGGCTATGTCGTCGTCATCGCGGGTGTCGTGTCGGCCTCGGGACGGGTCACCAGCGAGGCCGCGCGCAGCGTGGCGCTCGACGGGACGATCTTCGGCCTCGGGTGTGCCGCCGTCATCTGGTCCTTCGCCGCCGAGACCCAGGCGACGGAGTCGCCGATCGCCTTCACCACCGTGACGTCGCCGCTGCTCGACCTCCTCGTCATCATCGCGGCGAGCCGGATCGTGCTGACG
Organism: Arsenicicoccus sp. UBA2120; assembly: GCF_002330965.1. Taxonomy (NCBI): domain Bacteria; kingdom Bacillati; phylum Actinomycetota; class Actinomycetes; order Micrococcales; family Intrasporangiaceae; genus Arsenicicoccus; species Arsenicicoccus sp. UBA2120. The sequence goes on along the minus strand of NZ_DCYC01000041.1, from coordinate 93,364 downwards.
TCGGGCGGCGCGCCATCGCCCGTCCTGCTCGTCCTGGGCATGAGCGCCATGACGGTGGGAGACGTCCTGCAGCTGGCCGACCCCATCCGGGTCCAGGGTGGCTACTCGAGCGCGGTGTTCTGGTACGTCGTGAGCGCGTTCGTCGCAGGCCTGGGGGCCCTGCACCCGTCCATGGCGCGGTTCGCCGGGCGGTCCCGCAGGCCGTCCGCCGGTCTCGAGCGGATCCAGCTCACGGTCCTCGCGGTCGCGGCGGTGATGCCGCCGCTGATGCTGCTGCGCGAGCACGACCGGCCGCAGGGCCTCAGCGCCTGGCCGCTGCTGCTGATGACGGCGGTGGTCTTCGGGCTGGTCATGCTGCGGCTGGGCCGAATGATGCGGCTGGTCGACCAGCAGCGCGGCCAGCTGCAGGCCCTGGCCCGGACGGATCACCTGACGTCCCTGCCCAACCGGCGCACAGGCGAGGCGGAGATGCACCGGATGGTGGCGGAGGCGGTCGAGCAGGACGTGTCGCTGGTGGTCGCCCTGCTCGACCTCGACCACTTCAAGGGGTTCAACGACCTGCACGGCCACCCGGCCGGCGACCGGTTGCTCGAGACGACCGCGTCCGCGTGGCGCCGCAGCCTGCCCCCGGACGTCTTCCTCAGCCGCCACGGCGGCGAGGAGTTCCTCATGCTGGCCAAGGGGCGTCACCCGGACAACGTGCGCCTCCTGCTGGAAGGGCTGCGCGGAGCGGCCCAGACCGGCCAGACCTTCTCCGGCGGCGTGGCGGTGTGGGACGGCATCGAGAGCGTCGCGGCGATGGTGGCCCGCGCCGACGTCGCCCTGTATGCCGCCAAGGCCGGGGGACGCGACGCGGTGCGGTTCTCCGAGGTGCGTCCCGTGGTGCTGCAGGGGGTCGACGCCTAGGGTTGAGGCATGCGCCTGACACATCTCGGACATGCCTGTCTCCTGGTCGAGATCGCCGACCAGCGCATCCTGGTCGACCCGGGCACCCTGGCCCGCGGCTGGGAGGAGCTGCGCGATCTCGACGCCGTCGTCGTCACCCACCAGCACCCCGACCACCTGGACCCCGACCGGCTTCCCGCGCTGCGCGAGGGCAACCCCGACGCGGCGTGGTACGTCGAGGCCGAGGCCAGGGACCTGGTGGAGGTGCCCGGCTCGGTGCCCTTCGTGGGCGGCGACGAGGTGCGGGTCGGCGACGTCTCCCTGCGCGGCGTGGGTGAGCAGCACGCCGTCATCAACGAGCTCATCCCGCGGGTCCGCAACACCGGCGTGGTCATCAGCGCCGACGGCGAGCCGACGGTCTTCCACCCCGGCGACGCCTACGACGCCGAGCCCGGTCCGGTCGACGTCCTCGCGATGCCGCTCAACGCGCCGTGGTGCGCGAGCAAGGAGACGGTCGCCTTCGTCCGGCGCATCGCGCCGAGGTATGCCGTCCCGGTGCACGACGGTCTGCTCGCACCCGCCGGTCGCGGCATCTATCTCGACCACGCGACGAGGTTCAGCCCCGAGCGGACCGAGGTCGTGGACCTCGCCAGCGGGGACGCCCGCGACTTCACCTGAGCCCGCCCACCTCACCCGCGTGAGGGCATCGCCTGAGCCGGAGGACGTCATCCCCGCCGCGGGCGAAGGCATCAGCCTGGGGGACGAACCCCGGCGGATGCCTCGGCCGCCGGCGGGTCCGGATGCCTACGCCTGCGGCGGGTCAGTGGCGGCGGGCCGCCTCGTCCGCCGCCAGCGCCGCCGCGCCCACGATGCCCGCGCTGTTGAGCAGCGTCGCCGGGATGATCGGGGTGCGCAGGTCGAGCAGCGGCAGGAACTTCTTCGCCTTCTTGGAGACGCCGCCTCCGACGACGAACAGGTCCGGCCACAGCAGGTCCTCCAGGTGGGAGTAGTAGCGCTGCAGCCGCTCGGCCCACTCCTCCCAGGAGAGGTCCTTGGCCTCGCGCACGCCGTTGGACGCGCGGGTCTCCGCGTCGTGGCCGTCCAGTTCCAGGTGCCCCAGCTCGGCGTTGGGGATCAGGACGCCGTCGTGGATCAGGGCGATCCCGATCCCGGTGCCGAGCGTCGTGAGGATGACGAAGCCGTCCTTGCCCTGGGCCGCGCCGTAGCGCACCTCGGCGATGCCCGCCGCGTCGGCGTCGTTGACGACGTGGACGTCCCGGCCGAGCCGCTTGGTGAACAGCGCGTCGGCGTCGCAGTCGATCCAGCGCTTGTCGATGTTGGCCGCCGAGCGCACGACGCCGTGGGTCACGACGCCGGGCACGGTGATGCCGACCGGTGCGTCAGGACCGACCTCGTCCAGCTGGTCGATGATCTGCGCGATCACGTCGGCGACCGCCTCGGGGGTCGAGTCCTCGGGGGTCGGGATCCGGACCCGCTCGGCGGCGAACTCGCCGGTCTCGAGGTCGACAGGGGCTCCCTTGATGCCGCTGCCCCCGACGTCGATGCCGAGGGGGAGGCTGGTGCTGCGTGAGGTCATGAGATCCAGCGTATGACGACTCACACCGCCGTCAGGATCTCCGCACCGTTATCGGTCACGACGATGGTGTGCTCGAACTGCGCGGAGCGGCTCAGGTCGGCGGTGACGACGGTCCAGCCGTCGTCCCACAGGTCCCAGTCGCTGCCACCCCCGAGCGTCAGCATCGGCTCGACGGTGAAGGTCATGCCGGGCTCGATGACGGTGTCGTAGGCGGGCGCCGCGTCGTAGTGGGGGATGATCAGGCCGCTGTGGAACTCGGTGCCGATCCCGTGCCCGGTGTAGTCCCGCACCACGCCGTAGCCGAACCGCCTGGCGTAGGACTCGATGACGCGACCGATCACGTTGACCTCGCGCCCCGGGCGCGCCGCCTTGATGCCGCGCATCATCGCCTCGTGGGTGCGCTCGACCAGGAGGCGGGACTCCTCGTCCACGTCCCCGACGAGATAGGTCGCGTCGGTGTCCCCGTGCACGCCGTCCACGAAGACGGTCACGTCGAGGTTGACGATGTCGCCGTCCTCGAGCGGGCGCGAGTCGGGGATGCCGTGGCAGATGACCTCGTTGACGCTGGTGCACAGCGACTTGGGGAAGGCCTTGTAGCCGAGGGGCGAGGGATAGGCGCCCGCGTCGCAGACGAACTCGTGCACCACGCGGTCGATCTGGTCGGTCGTGACGCCCGGCGCGACCAGCTCGGCGCCGACGGCCATGGCCTCGGCCGCGATCCGACCGGCGACGCGCATGCGCTCGATGGTCTCGGCGTCCTTGACCAGCCGGTCGCCGTCCTCGCGGATGTCCTGCCCGCGGTCGACGTAGTGCGGACGCTCGATCTGGGAGGGGACGGCGCGACGTGCGGAGACGCGGCCGGGGACGACGGCGGCAGGGCTGATCGACATAGGCTGCAGTCTAGGGAGCCGCGCGGGCGGCACCCCAATCAGGACGCACGACCGCCAGCTCGAGGAGGAGACCGACGATGGCCTACTGGTACAACGTGAAGACGAACCAGGTGGAGACCGACCAGGATCGCTCGCGCGACGAGGACGTCATGGGACCCTACGGCTCCGAGGCCGAGGCCCGCGAGGCACTGACGACCGCGCGCTCGCGCACCGAGGCATGGGACGAGGAGGACGAGCGCCGGGCCCGCGAGGACGGCGACGAGCCGGACGCGCCCGGCACCCTCGGCCTCTGACCCTGGTCGATGCCGGGCTGACCCACCCACGTATGCCGGGAGCCGGCCACCCCCGCACGGGGTGGCCGGCTCCTGCCGTGCCTGCCGCAGGCCGTGCCGCGGGCCGTGACTGGGGCCCTGGCCGCCGAGGCGACGCCCCTCGACTCAGAGCGCGTCCTGGTCGATGCGCTCCAGGGCCGTCTCCCAGCGCGCCTTGAGCGCGTCCCGGTCGGCGCCGGGGTGCAGGTTGCTGTGGGTGACGTCCAGGCGGGTGGTGGACTCGCCGTCCTTGGCGAGGTCCAGCTCGACCACGGAGGCAGGGGAGTCGGCGGAATCGTCCGGGTGCCAGGAGAACCTGATCTGCTCGAGGGGGTGGAAGCTGCGGGCCACGCCGTGCGACCCGTCCTTGGCGCGCCAGGGCTCTCCCTTGCTGCCGAGCTCTCCACCCTCGCCGAGGAGGGCCTCCGCACCGTGCGGCTTCATGAGGACGTTCCAGACGCTGTCGATGGGGTGGGACACCACGCGGCTCACGCTCACGGTGGTGTCCATGGCCTTGTCGACCGACTCGCTGCTCTGCTCTGCCATGGCGGACCTCGATCCGTTTCCGATCCTCGTCGACCGGTCCGGGGTGAACCGGCGTGCTGTCACACTACTCCCGGGCCTGGTGGTCGGCAGGGCGGGGTCCCTCTGCCGCCGGGCCGTCCGCGGCACGCCAGCGCGCCCGTAACGCGGGCGAAACAACTGTGGGGGAGGCTGGGGTCATGAATCGCCAGGAGGAGTTCGTCCTGCGTTCCATCGAGGAGCGCGACATCCGGTTCGTACGACTGTGGTTCACCGACGTGCTCGGCACGTTGAAGTCGGTGGCCATCTCGCCGGCGGAGCTGGAGACGGCCTTCTCCGAGGGCATCGGCTTCGACGGGTCGGTGATCGAGGGGCTGGCCCGGGTCAACGAGGCCGACATGCTCGCCAAGCCCGACCCCACGACCTTCCAGGTGCTGCCGTGGCGGGGCGAGTCCCCGGGCACCGCCCGCATGTTCTGCGACCTGCACTCCACCGACGGGCAGCCGTCGCTGGCGGATCCGCGGCACGTCCTGCACCGCACGCTGACCAAGGCGGCGGACATGGGCTTCACGTTCTACGTCCACCCCGAGATCGAGTTCTTCCTCTTCGAGCAGGACGGCGACGGCTCGCGGCGCGTGAGCAACCCGCCGCGCCCGATCGACCAGGGCGGCTACTTCGACCACCTCCCGCAGGGCACGGCCCACGACTTCCGCCGGGCCGCGATCACCATGCTGGAGTCGATGGGCATCTCGGTGGAGTTCAGCCACCACGAGGGCGCCCCGGGCCAGAACGAGATCGACCTGCGCTACGCCGACGCGATGAGCATGGCCGACAACATCATGACCTTCCGCACGGTCATCAAGGAGGTCGCGCTGGAGCACGGCGTCTACGCCTCCTTCATGCCCAAGCCCCTCGCCGACCACCCGGGCTCGGGCATGCACACCCACGTCTCGCTGTTCGAGGGCGACAACAACGCCTTCTACGAGCCGGGGTCGCGCTACCAGCTGTCCAAGGTGGGGCGGCAGTTCGTCGCCGGCATGCTGCGCCACGCGCCAGAGCTCACCGCCGTGACCAACCAGTGGGTCAACTCCTACAAGCGCCTGTGGGGTGGCGGCGAGGCACCCGCCTACGTCTGCTGGGGGCACGCCAACCGCAGCGCGATGGTCCGCATCCCGCTCTACAAGCCCAACAAGGGCCAGGCGACCCGGGTCGAGATCCGCACCCTCGACACCGCCGCCAACCCCTACCTCGCCTACTCCGTGCTCCTGGCCGCCGGGCTCAAGGGCATCGAGGAGGGCTACGAGCTGCCGGAGGAGGCCGAGGACGACGTCTGGGCGCTCACGGACTCGGAGCGGCGTGCCCTCGGGATCGAGGCGCTGCCCCGGTCCCTCGGCCGCGCCATCGACGCGATGGAGCGCTCCGACCTGGTCGCCGAGACTCTCGGCGAGCACGTCTTCGAGTTCTTCCTGCGCAACAAGCGCCAGGAGTGGGAGGAGTACCGCTCCCAGGTGACCCCCTTCGAGCTCGAGCGCCTGCTCCCGCGGCTCTGACCGGTCGTATGACGAGCGCCCAGCCCACGTCGCAGCCCGCCGCCACGTCGCGGGCGACCTCGGCCACGGGCGCGCTCGCCCGGCAGGGCTTCCAGGACCCGTCGCGGGCCCAGACGCTGCTCGACGACCCCGCCGTGACGACGCTGGTGGGGGACGCGCGCGACGCGCTCGTCGGTGCCCTGCGCACGACGGCTGACCCCGACCTGGCGCTGCTGTCGCTGGTCCGGCTGGCCGAGGCCCTGACCGGCGACGGCCGTGACCGGGGGCCGGCCGGTGACCTAGGCCGGGCACTGCGCGAGGACCCCGCGGGTCGCGACCGGCTGCTGCACGTGCTCGGGGCGTCGTCCGCGCTCGGCGACCACCTCGTGTCCCACCCGCAGGACTGGCGGCGGGCGGTCGGTGCCTCCCGGCATACGGCCGAGGAGCTCGTCGCCGTCATGACCGAGGCGGTCCGGGACCTCCCCACGGACAAGGCGCACGACGCCATCCGGGCGACCTATCGCCGTGAGCTGCTGGCCATCGCCGCGCTGGACATGACCAGCGACGACCCGCTCATGACCCTGCCCGACACCGCCCGCTCGCTCGCCGACCTGGCCGCCGCGGCGCTGGAGGCCGCGCACGTCGTGGCCTGCGCCGAGACCGAGGGCTCCGAGAGCGTGCGCCTGTCGGTGATCGGCATGGGCAAGTGCGGGGGGCGCGAGCTCAACTACGTCAGCGACGTCGACGTGATCTTCGTGTGCGAGCCGGCCGACGAGGGGGTCGAGCCCGGCAGCCCCGAGGAGATGGAGGCGATGCGCGTCGGCACCCAGGTCGCGAGCGCGCTCATGCGCGCGTGCGCGTCCTCGACCGCCGAGGGCTCCCTGTGGCCGGTCGACGCGGCGCTGCGCCCCGAGGGCAAGAACGGCCCGCTGGTCCGCACGGTCGCGAGCCACCTGCACTACTACCAGCGCTGGGCCAAGACCTGGGAGTTCCAGGCGCTGCTCAAGGCGCGGCACGTGGCGGGCGACGCCGAGCTGTCCCGGCGCTACCTCGACGCGGTCACCCCCCTCGTGTGGGAGGCGTCGTCGCGGGACAACTTCGTCGAGGACGTCCAGGCGATGCGCCGCCGCGTGGAGCAGCACGTCCCGGCCAAGGAGGCCGACCGGCAGCTCAAGCTCGGTCCTGGCGGGCTGCGGGACGTCGAGTTCAGCGTCCAGCTCCTGCAGCTCGTGCACGGTCGCCTGGACCCGAGCCTGCGCTCGGGCACGACCCTCGAGGCCCTGGCCACGCTCGCCCGCGGCGGCTACGTCGGGCGCGACGACGCGGCGGTCCTCGACGAGGCCTATCGGCTCCTACGGTCGCTCGAGCACCGGATCCAGGTCTACCGGCTGCGGCGCACCCACCTGATGCCGACGGCCGAGGCCGAGCTGCGCCGGCTGGGCCGGTCCCTGCACCTGGACGGTGACCCCGCCACCGTCGTCGTCAAGGAGTGGCAGCGCCGGGCCCGCGAGGTGCGCCGGCTGCACGAGCGGCTCTTCTACCGGCCGCTGCTGTCCGCCGTCGCCCGGCTGTCGGCAAGCGAGGGGCGGCTCACGCCGGAGGCCGCCGGCGACCGCCTGGCCGCCCTGGGCTTCCGCGACCCGCGCGGGGCGCTGCGCCACCTGGAGGCGCTGACCGAGGGACTCTCCAGGCGGGCCGCCATCCAGCGGACCCTGCTCCCCGTCATGCTCGGCTGGTTCGCCGACGGCGCCGACCCCGACGCGGGCCTGCTGTCCTTCCGCAAGGTCAGCGAGGAGCTGGGCGCCACCCACTGGTACCTCAAGATGCTGCGCGACGAGGGCAGCGCCGCCCAACGCCTCGCCCACGTCCTGTCCTCCAGCCGGTTCGCCTCCGAGCTGCTCGAGCGCACCCCGCACGCCGTCGCCGTCCTCGGCGACGACGTGGGCCTCACCCCCCGTTCCCTGCAGTCGCTGCGCACCGTCATGCGGTCCGCGGCGCAGCGCAAGGACACCCCCGAGGACGCGATGCTCGCGGTGCGGGGCGTGCGACGTCACGAGCTCTTCCGGGTGGCCGTCGCCGACCTCGTGGGCCTGCTCCCGCTGGCCGACGTCGGCGAGGCCCTCACCGCGATCACCTCCGCGACGCTGGAGATCGCCCTCGAGACCGCGGTCCACAAGGTCGAGATGGAGCTGCGCGAACCCCTCGGCACCCGGCTGCTGGTCGTGGGGATGGGCCGGCTCGGCGGGTCGGAGCTCGGCTACTCCAGCGACGCCGACGTCATGTTCGTCCATGAGCCCGAGGAGGGCACCCCGCACGACGAGGCCGAGCTCCAGCGCCGGGCCACCGCCGTCGTGCAGGAGCTGCGGCGCCTCACCGCCTGGGGCGGCCCGGAGCCGGCCGTCGGCGTCGACGCGGACCTGCGGCCCGAGGGCAAGAGCGGCCCCCTCGTGCGGAGCCTGGAGTCCTACCGCACCTACTACGAGCGCTGGGCCCTGACGTGGGAGCGCCAGGCGCTGCTGCGGGCGCGCCCGGTCGCCGGGGACGCCGGGCTGGGGGAGCGGTTCGTCGCCCTCGTCGACCCCCACCGCTACCCCGACGGCGGGCTCGGCGCGACGCAGCTGCGCGACATACGCAAGCTCAAGGCCCGGATGGAGAGCGAGCGGCTGCCACGGGGGGCCGACCGCCGGACGCACCTCAAGCTCGGCACCGGCGGGCTGAGCGACGTCGAGTGGACCGTCCAGGTGATCCAGCTGCAGCACGGCCACGACGTGCCCGCCCTGCGGACCACCGGCACCCTGCCCGCCATCGAGGCCGCACGCGCGGCCGGGCTGCTCGCCGACGGCGAGGCCAACCTGCTCACCGAGGCCTGGGGGTCCGCCTCGCACCTGCGCAACGCCGGGATGCTCTGGCGCGGGCGTCCCGTGGAGAGCGTGACCACCGACGCGCGGGACGCGGACGGGATCGCGCGGATCATCGGGCGGGGGCCCGGCGAGGGCGGGCTGCTCGTGGACACCTACCTGCGCATCGCGCGCCAGGCCAGGGTCGTCGTCGATCGCCGGTTCTACGCCCACGAGGAGTGACCCCTCACGCATCGTGACGGGTGCTCACGCGGTCTCGGGCGCTTTCACGGAGCGTTCACCTGGCATCCACCTCGGGCACCTCCCCGGCGCCGGTGGGGCTGGCTAGGTTCGGCGCGAACGCCCGGTCCAGGCCGGCGTCCCTCCACCCCCTCGCACCGATCGGGAGATCACCGTGACCCACGAGCGCACCCTGCTGCCCATGGCCGGCATCGCGCACGCCAACCGCAGCGCCGTCACCTGCCACCTCCGCTGCGGCGACGCCTGCTCCAGGCCCATCCCCAACGACTCGACCCACGAGACCTTCGCCGAGGTCGCCGGCGCGGCGCTCTCCCGCCGCTCCGTCCTGGGTGGCGCCGGCGCCCTGGCACTGGCCTTCGGGGCCGTCGCGACCGCCACCGCCGAGCCTGCTGCCGCCCTGGTGGACGCCAAGGACGACGGGCGCGGCAAGGGCAAGGGCAAGGGCGCCCGACGTGTGTCCGGCCTGTCCTTCATCGGCATCGCCCCGGTGCCCGAGGACGTCGACCGCCTCACCGTCCCCGGGGGCTTCACCTATGCCCCGATCATCCGGTGGGGCGACCCGATCCTCAAGGGCGCCCCGATGTTCGACCCCGAGAACCAGTCGGCCGAGGCGCAGGCCATGCAGTTCGGCTACAACAACGACTACACCGACATCATCGTGACCGACAAGCACGGCAAGAAGGCCCTGCTGGTCTGCAACCACGAGTACACCAACGAGAACATCATGTTCCCGCCCACGATGGACCCGGCCGAGGCCGTCCGGACCGCCTGGGCCGCCCACGGGATGTCCGTCGTCGAGCTCACCCGCCCCGCGCGCGGCGAGCGCTGGACCTACCGCCGCGGCGGGCGCCTCAACCGCCGCATCACCCTGGACACGCCCTTCGCCGTCGACGGCCCCGCCGCCGGCAGCCCGCTGCTGCGCACCAAGGAGGACCCGACCGGTCGCACCGTGCGCGGCACGATGAACAACTGCTCCGGCGGCACCACCCCGTGGGGGACGGTCCTGTCCGGCGAGGAGAACTTCAACCAGTATTTCAAGGCCGAGGGAACCTCCAAGGAGGAGAAGCGCTACGGCCTGTCCTCGACGCAGGACACCCGCGGCTGGGCCAAGGTCGACCCCCGCTGGGACGCCCGCACCGCCGACTTCCGCAACGAGCCCAACCGCTTCGGCTGGGTCGTCGAGGTCGACCCGATGGACCCGACCTCCACGCCCGTCAAGCACACCGCGATGGGCCGGTTCAAGCACGAGGGCGCCAACGTCATCGTCGCCGACGACGGTCGCGTCGTGGCCTACATGGGCGACGACGAGAAGTTCGACTACATCTACAAGTTCGTCTCCCGGCGCCGCTACGACGCCCGCCCCGGCAACGCCGCGCGCAAGAACAACCTGCGCCTGCTGTCCGAGGGCGACCTCTACGTCGCGCAGTTCAACGGCGACGGCATGGAGGACAAGGTCAGTGACGGCTCCGGCGAGTGGATCGCCCTCACCAAGGGTGGCCGGTCCATGGTCAAGGGCTTCACCCTCGAGGAGGTCCTCGTCTACACCCGCCTGGCCGCCGACGCGGCCGTGGGCTCCAACGGCAAGGGCCCGACCAAGATGGACCGCCCCGAGGACGTCGAGCCCAACCTCGTCACCGGCCGCATCTATGCCGCCTGCACCAACAACTCCGACCGCGGCAAGACCGGCAAGGCAGGCGTCGACGAGGCCAACCCGCGTCCGCTCAACAAGGACGGTCACGTCGTCGAGATCACCGAGGTCGGCGGGGACCACACCGGTCGCCGCTTCACCTGGGACCTCGTCCTGATCTGCGGCGACCCCAAGACCGCCGGCACCTACTTCGGTGGCTACACCGGCCCGGTCGCCCCGATCGCCTGCCCCGACAACGTGGCCTTCGACAGCCGCGGTGACCTGTGGATCTCCACGGACGGCATGCCGAGCGCCCTGAAGTACGACGACGGCCTGTTCCACGTCGAGCTGGGTGGGCCCGAGCGGGGTCGCGTCACGCAGTTCCTGGCGGTGCCGGCCGAGGCCGAGACCTGCGGCCCGGTCATCCACGACCGCGACGGCTCGGTCTTCGTGGCCGTGCAGCACCCGGGCGAGGACGGCACCTGGGCCGACCAGCACTCGTTCTTCCCCGACTACGTCAAGCAGTCCGGTCGCGGCCGCTTCGCCGGCCCGCGCCCGACCGTCGTGCAGGTGACCCGCATCGGCTGACCGAGAGCCACCTGCTCTGGGCCGTATGCCGTATGCCGACCGCCCGGCGCCCCGTCGGATCCTCGTGATCCGGCGGGGCGCCGTCGTGCGCGGGCGATCCAGCGTTCGCTGAACGGACGGGTGTCCGAGATTCGGACCGCCTCTTTCCTGCCGGCCGGTCGCTCTGTCTACTGTCCTCGGCTCGCGTCGGGACCCGTCCCCCACGAGGCGCCCATCCGACGACGAATGGACCGTCCCATGACCGATCAGCACGGCGACCCGGTCGCCGCCCAGGACCGTGAGCCCGCCGGCGCCCACAGCCCCCGCAAGGCCGCGGCCAGCGGCTTCATCGGCAGCGCCCTGGAGTACTACGACTTCTTCATCTACGCGCAGGCGGCCTCGCTCGTCTTCCCGGAGATCTTCTTCCCCAAGGGCAACCCCACCGTGGCGATCGTCGCGTCCCTGGCGACCTACGGCGTGGGCTACGTCGCCCGGCCCATCGGCGCGTTCTACCTCGGCCGGTGGGGTGACCTGCACGGCCGCAAGAACGTCCTCGTGCTCTGCATGCTCCTCATGGGTGTCTCCACCATGGCGGTCGCGCTCCTGCCGACCTACCAGCAGGTGGGCATCCTCGCCCCGATCCTGCTGGTCGTCCTGCGCCTGGTCCAGGGGTTCGCCGTCGCCGGCGAGATCTCCGGTGCCTCCTCGATGATCGTGGAGCACGCACCCTTCGGCCGCCGCGGCTACTTCGCGTCGTTCACCCTGCAGGGCACGCAGTTCGGCCAGATCCTGGCGGCCGCCGTGTTCCTGCCCCTCGCGGCGGTGATGAGCGAGGGCTCCTTCAACAGCTGGGGCTGGCGCATCCCGTTCCTGATGAGCGCCTTCGTCATCATCGCGGGGTGGTACATCCGGCGCAGCGTCGAGGAGTCGCCGGCCTTCGTGGAGGAGCTGGAGGAGGGGCAGCTGCCCGAGTCGCCCATCGTCGGCGCGTTCCGCCACTCGTTCGCGGACATGGTGCGGGTCATGTGCATGGCGCTGATGAACGTCATCCCCACCGTGGCGACGATCTTCGGGGCGGCGTACGCCGTGCAGAAGTCCTACGGGGTGGGGTTCGACAAGGACGTCTACCTGTGGATCCCGGTCATCGGCAACGTCGTGGCCTGCATCCTGATCCCGTGGGTGGGATCGCTGTCGGACCGCATCGGGCGGCGGCCGCCGATCATCGTGGGCGCCCTCGGCTCGGGGCTGCTGGCCTACTTCTACCTCTCGGCCATCAGCAGCCACAACGTCGTCCTGGCGATCGTGATGTCCATCCTGATGTGGGGGATCGTCTACCAGGGCTACAACGCCACCTTCCCCGCGTTCTACCCCGAGCTGTTCCCCACCAAGACCCGGGTCTCGGCGATGGCGATCGCGCAGAACATCGGCACGATGATCACCGCCTTCTTCCCGGCGCTGTTCGCCGCGATCGCGCCTCCGGGATCCACGGGCATCCCGCTCAAGATCGGCGCCTTCGCCTTCGTCGTGACCTGCATCGCTGCCATCGCGGCGTTCTCGGCGCGCGAGACCTACAACGTCCACCTCGACGACCTGGGTCGGCCGGACGCGCAGCCGATCCCGCGCGAGGAGTACCTCCGCCTGCGCGCCGAGGCCGGAGGCACGCCCCTGTCGTGAGCCGACGCTGAGGTGCGGGTGCCGGAGACGTCGCGAGCCAGGTGCCACCCACCAGGGGTGTGCCCGGGAGGTCGTATGCCGGACGCCGCGGACCGTGCGGGCGGCGTCCGGCACGCGGCCGCTCAGCGAGCGGGCCCGAGCAGCCGCACGGCTCCAGGCCGCACGCGGATCGTGCAGGGCGTGGTCCCCACCCGCTCACCGTCGGCATAGACGGGCACGGGGTCGGGGGTCTCGAGCCGCAGCGAGCGGGCCCGGCGGTGCTGCACGGCGCGCGAGGCGATGGGCCGCCTCAGCAGCGTGGCGACCAGGCTCGCGACGAAGCCGCCCCACGTCCGTGCGTCATAGCTGACGACGTCGAGCAGACCGTCGTCGGCCTCGGCCCCGGGCGCGACCAGGATGCCGCCGCCCTGGCTGCTCGTGATCGCGATCGACACCATCCACGCGTCGACCGGTGTGGCCGCACCGTCGATGACGTGCACGACCCTCGTGGGCCGCACCCGCGGCAGCAGCGCCACGGCCGCGGCGACGTAGATGAGGGGGCCGCGACGATGCACGCGGTTGGCCTGCTCGTTGATGGCGGCGGTGAAGCCCAGCGTCGCGATCGTGAGGAAGACCTGGCCGTCGACGTCCCCCAGGTCGATGGGCCGCTCGGTCCAGGACGCCGTCGCCCGCGCCGCGCGGACCGGGTCCAGGGGGATGCCCAGGTGGCGGCACAGGTCGTTGCCGCTGCCGCCGGGCAGGGGAGCGATGACGGACCCGGACCTCGACGCGCCCAGAGCGGCGGCCCGCAACGTGCCGTCGCCACCCAGCACGACCACCACGTCGTCCGGCCGTGCGGCGGCGGCGATGGCGGTGACGTCCTCCAGGGACCGGCTGGCGACGACGGTGGCGTCGGCATACGGCCCGGGGAGAGCCCGTCGGACCTGCTCGGCGAGGCCGGCCCGTCGCCGAGCTGCCCGGCAGGCCGGGTTGACCAGCAGGGTCACGCTCATGCGGGGGGCCTTCGGGCGGTCGGACGGGTCGGCGTCAGCCTAGTCGTCGCCGCTCGGCAGGTGGGCGAGGAAGTGGGTCACGGCCAGCAGGTCGGCGCACCCCCCGGGGCTGAGCCGACGAGCCGTGAGGTCCGCATCGAGCCGGCAGAGGCGGGTGAGGGCGTCCGGAGCCCGGACCCCACCGGTCTCGAGGAGCTCATGAGCGCTGCGCTGGACGTGCCGCAGCCCGTCGAGGGAGCCGTCCTTGACGAGGGTGGTGTCGTCGGTCGTCGCCAGCAGCACCAGCAGCGCCTGCAGCAGCGCCGCCCGCTGATCGCCCCGGTCCTCGAGGACCGCCCGGTAGGCCGGGAGGGCACGCAGGCGGACGGACGCGTAGCCGCTCGCCGCCTCACCCCGCGCACCCGCGAGCCGGTGCTGCACGAAGGCGACCTCGCCATAGGTGCCGGGCCGGTCCACCGAGGGCAGCTCGACCTCGACGAGGGGGCGCGCCATCCGGCCGGCGAGGGCCGTGAGGGTGTGGACGGTGACGGGGAGCCCGCCCGCCGCCAGCCGGCCGGCGCAGCCCAGCAGCAGACCGAAGGCGAAGACGGCTCCCTTGTGCGTGTTGACCCCACGGGTGGCCGCGAACATCGCGTCCTCGCAGCCCATGCCGGGGCGCCGGAGCCGCTCGAGGAAGCGGGCCGGCCCGTCGCGGTGGCCCGCGCGACCGGTCTCGTGCAGGACCGGGAACCACGGCGAGATCGCGTCGATGCTCGCCCGGAAGGTCTCGACGTCCATGTCGTCGTGCGACGCGCACGACGTGGGGTCGACGAGACCGGGCTTGGGGCTCAGCTCCACCTCGGCCAGCAGGGCCTCCGTCGCGAGCCGGGAGAGGCGACGGGCCTGGTCGCGGTCGTGCAGGGCGGTCACCGTGGCCTCCTGGGAGCTCATGGAGGTCGGGATCTGCTCAGCGGTGGGCAGCACGGAGCGCCTCCACCGCGGTGGTCAGGTCGGCCAGGTCGTGGGCCCGGGAGCGCGCGCAGGCGTGGGCCGGCTCCGCGCAGACCAGGCAGCGTCGAGGCGCCCGGCCCAGGGAGGTGCGCGAGACGGTCCGCTCGCCGTCGTGGACGTCGAGGTCCCACAGCCGCCCGCCGGGGCACGAGTCCTCCAGCCCGACCAGCACCCGCTTGACGGTGGTGGCGTCACCGGTCGGGACGTCCAGGACCAGGTGCGCCTCGGGCCCGGCGGCGCCGTCGCGCTCCTCGCGGTCGAGCACCGGCCAGCCCAGCTCGGCGGCCTGTCCCCGCAGCGCCGTGACCGCCCGGTCCCTGATCCGCACCAGGGTGGGCGAGCTCTTGACCGGTCCTGGCGTGACGAGCGTGACGCCGACGACCACCGACCCCGGGTGGCGTCCCTGGAGGGAGCGACGCCGACGGACCCGGTCGTCGCGGGCGGCGAGCAGCTGCGCCGGGGTGGTCGTGGTCACGGCGCGAGCACCTGCCGCACGACGTCGATGACGCTCCCGTCGCGGTAGCGCACGACCCCGACCACCTGGTCACCGCGCTCGATCGGACGGGGCACACCGGTGATCGACACGGCCCGTTCGTAGAGCTGGTGGATGGTCGTCACGGGCAGGCCCGCAGCTCGGAGCCGTTCCTCGACGTCTGGGCGCGCCGGGTTGACCGCGATGCCGTGGTCGGTGACGAGCACGCCGATCGTCTCCCCGGGGGTCACCCTCGTGGTGACCTTGTCGACCACCACGGGGATGCGAGACCGGATCAGGGGCGCGACGACGACGGCGAGGTTGGCACCGGCCGCCACGTCGCAATGCCCGCCGCTCGCACCCATCATGAGTCCGTCGGACCCGGTGATGACGTTGACGTCGAAGTCGAGGTCGATCTCGAGGGCCGAGAGGATGACCACGTCCAGCCCGTCGGAGCAGGCGCCCTTGGAGAACGGGTTGGCGTACTCGTTGGCGCTGATCTCCCGGTGGTCGGGGTTCTCGGCGAGCGACTGGGCCGCGACCGTGTCGAAGTCCTGCACGTCCAGGATGCGCCGCACCAGACCCTGGCGGTGCAGGTCGACCATGCCACCCGTGATGCCACCGAGGGCCCACCCCGCGCTGATCCCCTGGTGGCGCATGCGAGGTCCGAGGAACTGCGTCACCGCGGTGGCACTCGCGCCCGAGCCGGTCTGCATCGAGAAGCCGTCCTCGAAGCACCCCGAGTGCTCGATGACGTCCGCGGCGAGGCGGGCGATGAGCAGTTCCTTGGGGTCCTTGGTGAGGCGCGCGGCCCCCACCGAGATCTTGGACGGGTCGCCCACCTCGTCGACCACCACGACGTGGTCGACCCGGTCCTGGCTGATGCTCACCGGGGTGTTGGGATAGGGGACGATCTCCTCCGTGAGCATGACGACCTTGTCGGCGTGCTCGGCATCGACCATCGCGTAGCCCAGCGACCCGCAGTGCGACCGCCCGGTGACGCCGTTGGCGTTGCCCATGGCGTCGCACGCCGACACCCCCAGGAAGGCCACGTCGAGGTGCAGCTCGCCGGACGTCACGAGAGCGGCCCGTCCGCCGTGGCTGTGGATCATGACCGGGTGCTCCAGCAGCCCCCCGCTGATGCGCCGGGCGAGCTCGCCGCGCATGCCCGACGTGTAGATCCGGGTGATGACGCCGTCCTGCACGTGCCGCACCAGGGGCGCGTGGCAGCGGTTGAGCGAGCTGGAGGCCAGGGTCAGGTCCCGCAGGCCCATCCGGGCGATGGTGTCGACCACGAGGTTGATGCTCTTGTCGCCCTCGCGGAAGTGGTGGTGGAAGGAGATGGTCATGCCGTCGCGCAGCCCGCTGGCCTCGATGGCCTCCTCCAGGCTGCGGCGGACCTTGCGGCCCAGGGGGTCGGTCGCCATGAGGTGGGGCGTCGTGCGGGCCCATCCGGCATACGGCCGCAGTCCCTGGCCAAAGGCCGCGAGGTCGGGCAGGTCATCGGGCGCAGGGTGGGTGACGGGCAGGTCGGTGGCGGTCATGCGTGACGCTCCTGGCGACGGACGCCCGAGGCGTCGGCGAAGGCGATGGTGCGGCGGGCGGCGACGATGATCGGGGCGTCGATCATCTTGCCGCCGAGGGAGACGACGCCGAGGCCGTCGCGCTCGGCCTTCTCGGCCGCCGCGACGACGACCTGGGCGTGGGCCAGCTCGTCCTCGGTGGGGGCGAAGGCCTCGTGCAGCAGGGGGACCTGTCGCGGGTTGACGAGGGACTTGCCGTTGAACCCGAGCCGCTTGATCAGCTCGACCTCGGCGAGGAAGCCCTCCTCGTCGTTGACGTCCGACCACACCACGTCGTAGGCCGCGATGCCCGCCACCCGAGCGGCGTGCAGGACGGCGCACCGGGCGTAGAACAGCTCGGTCCCCTCGCGGCTCCGCGTCGTCTGCAGATCGATGACGTAGTCGAAGCCGGCCAGGGCGATGGACACCATCCGCGGGCTCGCCTGGGCGATCTCGACGGCGTTGACCACCCCGCTCGCCGACTCGATCGCCGCCATGAGCCGGGTGGAGCCGACCTCGCGCCCGCAGTCCCGCTCGACGTCCTCCACCTCGTGCTCGAGCTCGCGGATGTCGTCGGCGGAGTCGGTCTTGGGGAGCCGGATCGTCCGGGCGCCGGCGCGCACGCACGCCTCGAGGTCGTCGCGGCCGTAGGGCGTGTCCAAGGGGTTGATGCGGACGACCGTGTCGGTGCCCGCGTAGACCGGGGACTGCAGCGCGTGGAAGACCATGAGCCGCGCCGAGTCCTTCTCGCGGAGGGCGACGGCGTCCTCGAGGTCGAACATGATGGCGTCCGCGCCGTAGACGTAGGCCGTGCTCATCATCGAGGCATTGGACCCGGGGACGAACAGCATGGAGCGGTGGCGCATGGCCCCGGGATCGCGCATGGTCGCAGCGGTGATCATGCCTGCGCCCCCTCCTCGTCATCGCTGCCGTCAGGTGCACCCTCGGCGGCCTGCAGCGTCGTCCAGTCGAGGGGGACGCCGCAGCCGCGCACCAGCGCGGCCTGCAGCCGCGCCCGGATCGCCCAGTCGAGCGCCCCCTTGTCCTCGATCGTGATGCGACCGGCGGTGACGCCGAGCGCGGACACCACCTCGTCGACCACGGCCCGGATCTGGTGGCCGAACTGCGCCAGCACCGCGCTGCTGACGTCGATCTCCAGCCCGTCCTCCCCGTCCGGCGGGGGAGCGACCCTCACCATCACGTCGCTCGACTCGAGCGTGCCCGCGATGGCGTCCTGGGCGATGCGCATGACGACCTCCTTGTCGTGGTGGCGCGGTCAGCCGACGGCGGCGGGCACGAGCTCGGCCCGGGGGCGGTCGGCCTGCACCTTGGTGGTGAGCAGGGCGAGGGTGGGGGCCGGCACGAGGCCGGCGAGGGCGACGAGGTCCTTGTTGGCCAGGCGACGACGGACCTCCGACGCGGAGATCGCGACGCCGTCCCGCGCCACGCGCGGGATCTCGTGCACGCGCACGGGGTTTGCGGCCAGCGGCTCCGCCTCGAGCCAGCGGTGCATGTCGGCGTTGTAGGCCCGGGTGACGGGGCAGAACGGCTCCGTGCCGACGTAGCGGTCGGTGATGCCGAGGGCCGGCGCGATGTGCCGGCGGAAGATCAGCAGGTCGAGCCCGGTGCCGGCGCGGTCGACGACCCCGGAGTCCTTGAGGAAGTAGCTCGGGAAGGTCGCCCGGCTCACCAGGTAGGCCGACCCGCGGTGCACCATGATCCGGTCCCGCTCCGGCATCTCCTCGACGCCGGCCACCACGAGCCGGTAGCGCTCGTCGAAGGTGAAGCTGCTGGACCGCTCGGCCACGACGAAGACGTGCAACACCTCGCAGTCCGCCACGGCCCGGCTCAGCAGGTGGCGGTGCCCCAGCGTGAACGGGTTGGCGTTGAGCACGACGGCACCCACCTTGTCGCGGTAGCGCCGGAGGTGCGCCAGCTGCTCGCAGTAGGCCGGGAGGCCGCGGGGGGTGTTCTCGAGCAGGGTCACGACACCGGGCACGGTCGCCAGGTGGTGGAAGCCGCACGCCTCGAAGTGGGGCCGGTAGTCCGGCTTGGTGTAGATGAACAGGTGGGTGACGCCCCGGTCGAGGGCCACGTAGGTCATCTCCGTCATCAGCGGCAGCAGCACCTCGCGTCCCTGCAGGGACGGGTCCACGGCCACGCACTTGACGACCTGACCCTCCAGCCCGGCGCAGGCCAGCACCCGGCCGTAGTGCTGGAAGGTCACGAACTCCTCGACGCCGGAGTCGATCTCGAGGTCCTGGCTCGCCAGCAGCGTCCGGATGCGCTCCATCGCGGCGGGGTCCTCACCGGGGTCCACGCAGATGATGTCGAGGTCGTCATCCACGCTCTGGACACTACGGCGTGGGCCCGGCCGCGCCTCCGGCGGGGTGGCCGTATGCCGACCGCCCGGCCCCCCGACCGGTCACCGTGATCGCGCGTGCGCCAGCGCGCGCTGCACGGCGGGGTCGTGCTCGGGGTCGTCCTCGCGCCGGGGGCGGACGAGGTCGGCCAGGACCTTGGCGCCGGCGGCCCACTCGCGGGCCACGCCGTAGGCCCAGGCGTTGCGGTCGGTCCCGGCCAGGGGGCGCTTCACGGACCAGTCGGCGACCCCGACCGCGTCCAGCCCCGCCGCGCCGGCGATCGCCAGGGCCCGCGGCAGGTGGTAGGCCTGGCTCACCAGTGCGATCCGCTCCAGGCCGTAGACGCGTCGCGCCCGCCAGCAGGTGGCGTAGGTGTCCACGCCCTCCCGGTCCTCGACGACGAGGTCGGGGTCGACGCCGTTGTCCTCGAGGTACCGCCGCATCACCCCGGGCTCGTCCGCCCCGGGCAGGTCGGCCCCGGACACGACGATGACCTCGACCCGTCCGAGCCGCAGCAGCTCCAGCGCCCGGTCCAGACGCGCGGCGAGGTAGCGGCTCGGTGTCCCGTCAGGCAGGACGCCCGCCCCCAGCACGACCGCCACCTCGGCCGCGGGCGTGGACCCGGGGGAGTGGATCCGGTCGCGGGCGGCGACGAGGGCCCAGGCCCGGGTCCCGGCGACGGCTGCGGTGGCGGCGGCTGCGCCGAGGAGGGCGGTGAGGGCGCCCCAGCGCAGGGCGGCGGTGGGGGAGACGGCGGGCTTCGGCATACGGCATCCTCCCACCACCATGCCCCTGGGGACGCGACGAGGGCCGCCCTGCACGCGGCAGGACGGCCCTTCGGCGACGGCTCGATCAGATGCTGAAGTACATCTCGAACTCGTAGGGGTGGGGGCGCAGACGCAGCGGCGCCACCTCGTTCTCGGTCTTCCAGTCGATCCAGGTGCGGATCAGGTCCTCGGTGAAGACGTCGCCCTCGAGCAGGAACTCGTGGTCCTCCTCGAGCGCCTTGAGGACCTCCTCGAGGGTGCAGGGGACCTGCTCGATCTGCTCGTGCTCCTCCGGGGGCAGCTCGTAGAGGTCCTTGTCGATCGGCTCCGGGGGCTCGATGCGGTTCTTGATGCCGTCCAGGCCGGCCATCAGCTGCGCGGCGAAGGCGAGGTAGGGGTTGGCCGAGGGGTCCGGGATGCGGAACTCGATGCGCTTGGCCTTGGGGCTCGTGCCCGCGATCGGGATGCGGATGCAGGCCGAGCGGTTGCGGGCGGAGTAGACCAGGTTGACCGGAGCCTCGAAGCCCGGCACCAGACGGTGGTAGGAGTTGGCGCTCGGGTTGGTGAACGCCAGCAGCGCCGGGGCGTGCTTGAGCAGGCCGCCGATGTACCAGCGAGCGATGTCGGACAGGCCGCCGTAGCCCTGCTCGTCGTAGAAGAGCGGCTTGCCGTCCTTCCACAGGGACTGGTGCGTGTGCATGCCGGACCCGTTGTCGCCGAAGATCGGCTTGGGCATGAAGGTCGCGGTCTTGCCCTCCTCCCACACGGTGTTCTTGACGACGTACTTGAACTTCATGATGTCGTCGCCCGAGTGCAGCAGGGTGTTGAACTTGTAGTTGATCTCCTGCTGGCCGGCGGTGCCCACCTCGTGGTGGGAGCGCTCGACCTCCAGGCCGACGCGGTCCAGGTTGAGGCAGATCTTGTCGCGGGTGTCGGCGAAGTGGTCCACCGGCGGCACCGGGAAGTAGCCACCCTTGAACGCCGTCTTGTAGCCGCGGTTGCCGCCCTCCTCCTCGCGCCCGGAGTTCCAGGCCGCCTCGATCGAGTCGATCGAGTAGAAGGAGGTCTGCGCGTTGTTGGCGTAGCGCACGTCGTCGAAGACGTAGAACTCCGCCTCGGCGCCGAAGAACGCGGTGTCAGCGATGCCCGTGGACTTGAGGTAGGTCTCGGCCTTGAGCGCGATGTTGCGCGGGTCGCGGCTGTAGGGCTCGTCCGTGAACGGGTCCACGATCGAGAAGTTCATGATCAGGGTCTTCTCGACGCGGAAGGGGTCGAGATAGGCCGTCTTGACGTCCGGCAGCAGCTTCATGTCGGACTCGTGGATCGCCTGGAACCCGCGGATCGAGGACCCGTCGAAGGCCTGGCCCTCCGTGAAGAAGTCCTCGTCGAGCGTCTGGGCCGGCACGTTGAAGTGCTGCATCACGCCCGGCAGGTCACAGAACCGGATGTCGACGAACTTGACGTCCTCGTCCTTGATGAAAGTCAGGACCTCTTCAGGGGTGCTGAACACATCGTCCTCCTGTGTGTCGTCGGCCCGACTGGCCGACCTGTTGCCCACCAAGGTACGGGCAGGCCGTTACCCGACCATGACTCCAATGTTTCCCGCGTGTTACACGCTGTCCAGCCGAACCCCGCCCGGCAGGTAGCCTGAGCCGGTGGTGGATCGCAGGGACGTCGGTGGCTGGCTCGAGGGACCGGGTCAGCTGACCCAGCAGGGCGCGTATGCCGGGGAGCGCCTCGGCCTCCCCGCGTCGGGGCCAGGCGCCATGGCACCGCTCGGACGCCGCGTGCTGGCCCTGCTCGTCGACTGGCTGCTGTGCTGCGCCATCGCCATCGGGTTGTTCCGCATGCCGGTCGGCGCCACCGGACTGGACTCGTTCATCCCGCTCGCCGTGTTCGCCGTCGAGAACGTCCTGCTCGTCGGCACCGCCGGCTGCACGATCGGCCACCGCCTGCTCGGCCTGCACGTCCGCCGCGCCGCCGGAGGGCCGCTGGGCGTCGTGGGCGCCGCGCTGCGGACCCTGCTGCTCCTGCTGGTCATCCCACCCGTGGTGTGGGACGGCGACGGCCGGGGCCTGCACGACAAGGCCGTCGGCAGCGTCATCGTCCGCACCCGCTGATCTGAGCGACCCGTGTCTCCGGTCGCGACCCGTGTCCCGCGTCTCGAGTTGCGTCCTCCGTCTCTGGTTGCGTCCTCCGTCTCGTGCTGCAGCACGAGACGGAGGATGGTGGCTGAGACGGGCGCTGGTCGTGCAGACGGGAACTGATCGTGCACACGGTTGAGGGCCGCCCCTCGTACCTCGGGACGACCCTCAACCTCCGCATACGTCCTTCGTCAGCGACCGCGCATGCCCTTGCGATCCACGCGCGCCCTCGTCGGGTCCATCCCCGCCGGGACGCCGGCGCCGGCGCGGGCGCCCGTCATGGCCTTGAGGCGCTTGTTGACGACCGCGACCTCCTCCTTGGTCAGCACCGGCTTGAGCCGCTGCACCTTGGAGGCGAGCTTGCGCACGGGCACGACCTCGACGTCACCCGGCTGACCCTCGGACTCCGCGTCGCCGACCCGCATCAGGTGCACGGGCGAGCCGGACGCGAGGCGCTCGACCTTGCGACGCTCCTCGACCAGGAGCTTCTTGGCGCGGGCCGTCGGACCCTCGGCGACGAGCACGACGCCGGGGCGACCCACCGCGCGATACAGCGTGGCGACGTTGGTGTAGTCCTGCCCCTTGGGTCGCCCGTCCGCGGCGATGGGCTGCTGCTCGATGAACCAGCCGCCGCGGCGGATGGAGGAGAGCGCGGCCATGGTCGCACCGGGCTTGCCCTCGATCATCGAGTAGGCACCGCGGTCCGTACGGCGGCTCATCACGATCATCGCGGCCAGCGCGGCGAGCGGGATGCCGAGGAACAGGAAGTACCAGGGGTGCCCCACCAGGAAGCCGATGGCCACCATGACGAGCAGGGTCAGCAGCGCCGCGCCGACCATCCACTGCGTGATCTTGGGATCCACCTGCTTGGCGAAGCCGTACGCCTGCTTCATCTGAGCGATGCGCCCGGGCTTGTTGGGGTCCTTGGGCTGCTTGGGCGCCTTGTTGCGCCCGAACCGGGACGCCTTCGTGCTGCCGGATGCTTCTCGTGCCATGAGGCGGATCTTACCGTTCTGTGGGGGTTGGCTCGGGGGACGTCAGCGCTGCGCGAGCAGCGAGGACGCCTCCTGGCGAGTGGTCTGGTCGGCGGCGTCGGCGAGGTGCGACAGGTGCTCGGGCAGCGGACGGCCGAACTCCCGCATGGCCTGGCTGTAGAGCTTGCCCGACCGGTAGGACGAGCGCACCAGGGGGCCGGCCATGACGGCCTTCATCCCGCGGTCGAGGGCCAGGTCGCGCCAGTGCACGAACTCCTCGGGCTTGACCCAGCGGTCGATGGGGTGGTGCAGCTTGGACGGCCGGAGGTACTGCGTGATGGTCAGGACGTGGCAGCCCGCGTCGACCAGGTCTCCGATGGCCTGCTCGATCTCCTGCTCCTCCTCACCCATGCCGAGGATGAGGTTGGACTTGGTGATGAGGCCGGCGTCCTGGGCCATGGAGAGCACCCGAAGCGACTTGTCGTAGGTGAACGCCGGGCGGATGCGCTTGAAGATGCGCGGGACGGTCTCGAGGTTGTGCGCGAACACCTCGGGGCGGGCGTCGAAGACCTGGCCGACCAGCTCGGGCTTGGCGCCGAAGTCCGGCGGCAGGATCTCGACCCCGGTCGTGGGGTTGAGCCGGTGGATCTCGCGGATCGTCTCGGCATACAGCCAGGCCGCCCCGTCGGGCTGGTCGTCGCGTGCGACGCCGGTCACGGTCGCGTAGCGCAGCTGCATGGTCGCGATGTTCTGCGCGACCTTGGTCGGCTCGCCGCGGTCCAGCTCGGTGGGGCGTCCGGTCGCGATGTCGCAGAAGTCGCAGCGGCGGGTCCACACATCACCGCCGATGAGGAAGGTCGCCTCCCGGTCCTCCCAGCACTCGAAGATGTTGGGGCAGGACGCCTCCTGGCACACCGTGTGCAGGCCCTGGCCCTTGACGCGCGACTGCATCTGGGAGTACTCGGGCCCCATCTTGGCCGTCGTTCGGATCCAGCTCGGCTTGCGCTCGATGGGGGTCTCCGCGTTGCGCGCCTCGACGCGCAACATGCGACGACCCTCCGGTGCGACGGTCATGGTGCTCCTAGCGATCGTGTGCGTCAGGCCGTATGCCGACCCCTAGCAACGGGCCGCGTCCGGGGTGCGGGGGCGACCGTTCCCACAGGGTACGCCGCGCCACGGACACACCCCCAATGCAGCGGTGCCGGCACGGCGGGGTCCGGATGTGCGAGCGCTGCACCAGGGCTACCGTGAACGCATGCTGACCCCACCCGCAGACCCGCAGACCGAGCTCGTCGAGGCGTTCTGGACCGAGGCTCGGGTGCGCTCCGGCCTCGCCGGGGAGGAGATCTATCAGGGGGTCTCCTCGTCCGCGGTCTTGCGCCCGCCCGCCTGGTCCTTCGGGGACACCCGTGAGATGGCCGACGAGCTGTGCGCGCTGGTCCTGTCCGGGCGCAAGACCACGACGTCGTCACCGGCCTGGGCCTACGACGCTGACGACGGTGACGGTGACGGTGACGGTGACGGCGAGCCGATGCCGGAGGCAGGGTCCGTCACCATCCTTTGCGACGGTTCCGGATCGCCCCGGGCGCTGCTGCGCACCACGCGCGTGCGCGTCGTGCCCTTCGACGAGGTGGAGGCGGCTCATGCCTGGGCCGAGGGCGAAGGTGACGGGAGCCTTGACGGCTGGCGCGCGGGTCACCAGGACTTCTTCACCCGTGTCGACGACGGTAGTCACCCGTTCGCGGCGGACATGCCGGTCGTCCTCGAGGAGTTCGAGGTGCTCGCCCGCGCGTAGGCGGGCGCGTCGTCAGTGCAGGAGCTCGGGCAGCGGCGTCGTGCCGGTGACCGTGCCACGCTGGCGGGCCGCCTCGACCGCCTGGGCGGTCGTCATGTCGAACACGCGGGCGAGGTGCCGCTCGGCGAGGGGCAGGACCTCCTGCACGGTGACGTCCCGGTCGAGCTCGCGGGACAACGAGGTGACCCCGGCGTCGGCGATGCCGCACGGCACGATCACCTGCGCCCAGGACAGGTCGCAGTCCGCGTTGAGCGCGAAGCCGTGCATCGTCACGTCCCGACTGACCCGGATCCCGATCGCCCCGATCTTGCGGTCGCCACCACGATCGTCGGCCATGACCCAGACGCCGCTGCGCCCGGCGACGCGGGCGGTCTCGACGCCGAGGTCGGCGCAGACCCCCATCATCATGTCCTCGAGGCGGCGCACGTGCGCGACGACGTCGCGGTTGCTGGGCAGGTGGACGATCGGGTAGCCGACCAGCTGCCCGGGGCCGTGCCAGGTGATCTTGCCGCCCCGGTCGACGTCGATGACCGGGGTGCCGTCGAACGGCCGCTCGTGCGGCTCGGTGCGCTTGCCCGCGGTGTAGACCCGCCGGTGCTCCAGCAGCAGCGTCGTGTCGGGGATCTCGCGGGCCACGACCTGCGCGTGGACCTCCCGCTGGTGGTCCCAGGCCTGCTGGTAGTCGACCAGGTCCGGCGCGAAGCCCAGGTGCTCGAAACGCATGCCTCCACGATACGACCGCGTGACGACTCCTTCGTCCACAGGCGTTGAACGTTCACAACCCCGCCTGTGGATGACGGCCGGGGTGGTCGTCCGGGAGGAGGCAGGGTGTGGGTCGAGGGGGACGGACCTCTTCGTGGCAGGCAGGAGGGCTCCCATGGCCAGGCCCGCAGTTCCCGGGTATGACGTCCAGGGCGTCCTCGGGGGCGGCGCCGCGAGCGTGGTGTGGCGCGGCGAACGTCTCTCCGACGAACGTGCGGTCGCGCTCAAGGTGTCGCGCGAGCCCCTGCGACCCGACGACCCCTGGCAGGTCAAGGGGTGGTCGACGGCACCGCGGGACGCGGAGAGCGTCCTGGCCGAGCTGGAGTGGCTGAGGCAGGTCCACCATCCCGGCGTCGTCGAGCTCCTCGACGCGATGGTCCTGGAGGACCAGCGGATCGTCGTGGTGCTGACGCTGGCGGAGGGCGGCTCCCTGTCCGACCTCGTCCGTTCACGCGGCCACCTCACCCCCGCGGAGGTGACGGCGGTGCTGCTGGGTCTGGCCACGACGATCCGAGACCTGCACGCCGCCCGCCTGGTCCACGGCGACCTGTCGCCCGGCAACGTGCTGCTCGACGCGACCGGGAAGCCGCTCGTGGGCGACCTCGGGACCCTCAGCGCCTTCGACGAGGCGGTCGACGATCCGTGGGGGACGACCGGATTCGTCGCACCGGACATCGTGGCCGGTGGCGAGCCTGCGCCGTCCTCCGACGTGTACTCGCTGGGCGCCCTCGCGTGGTACGCCCTCGTCGGTGAGGCCCGCCCCGCGGCCACGGACCCGCGCGAGCTCGATGCCCGGGTCCCCGGCACGCCCGCCGGGCTGCTGGACGTCGTGCGGGCCTGCCTGTCCCCACGCCCAGGTGACCGACCAGAGGTGGCGGAGCTGGTCGAGTCCCTGACCGCGCTCGTGTCGTCCCCGGTGGAGGTCAGCCCGGTCGACCGCCCCGAGGACGTCACCCGGCGGGTTCGGGAGCAGGCCGCCGAGCAGGAGCGGGCCCTCACCCGTGCCAGGGTGCGAGCCGCGCACCTCGAGGAGGCCCGACGCAAGGCAGCACGGCCGCGACTGCTCTCCCGACGAGCGCTGGCCCTGTCGATCGCGGTCGGGTTGGTGCTCGGCGTCCTCGGCGGTCGCTGGTGGCTGGACCGACGAGACGCGCACGCGGCCGCCGCATCTCGCCCCGTCGCGGCTGCGACGCAACGCCCGTCGGGCACCCCTGCGTCAGCCTCCACACCTGCCCGTCCCGCCCAAGCCGCCGCTGCACCTGGCCGCTCGGACCCCGTCACCACGGCTGCCGCGACCTCGGGCCCCACCACGCGCCCCGCCAGCACTGGCCCGGCGCCCACCAGCCCGGCGCCCACCAGCCCGTCGATCGCGAGCCCGCCGGCCGCGAGCCAGTCGACCGCCAGCCCGCCGGCCGCGAGCCAGTCGACCGCCAGCCCGTTGGCGGGCACGTCGGCCGCACCCCCCGCCGGGGGCGCCTCCTCGCGGGCGTCCGGACCATCGGGGGCCGTCTCGACCGATCCCCGGGCCGTGCTCCAGGACCTTCTCGATGCGCGCGCCTCAGCGCTCATGGCCCGTGACGTCGGGGCGCTCCGATCGGCCGACGCCGACGGGTCGTGGGCCCGCCGGAACGACGAGACGGCCGTCGCGGAGCTGCGACGACGGGGCCAGACGCAGCGGGGCGTCCGGTTCGTCGTGGAGCAGGCACGAACCGTCCGCATCGACGGGGGAGCGGCGACCGTGCGGGCCTCCGTCCGGCTGGACGACTACACCTGGACCGAGCCCGGGTCGCCGACGCGGACGGCGTCAGGTCATGCGGCTACTGCCGCGGACTACCACCTGCGCTGGACGAGGGAGGGCTGGCGGCTCGACGGCATCGCCGAGGCACCCGCCGTCGTGGGCCGGTGAACCCGTGAGCCTTGCGGGCTCACGGCTAGCTCAGGGGAACGGGCCTACGGTGGAGACGTCGGGACCAACGACCGTCGGGGGAGATCATGAGAGTCGCACGCGCACTGCTGTTCCTGGCCGTGGGAGCCCTGGTCTGGGCGATCTGGCTGTCCTGGGGGTTCGACGGCACCTATCCCGCCTGGCAGGTGGCCGCCTGCGGGATCACGGCGGTCGCGGCGACCGCGCTGGGGGCCTGGCGCCTCGGTCCGGTTCCGGCCGTCCTGGAGGTCGCCCTGCCCATGGCGGTCGGCCTCACGGGCGCCTGGACCCTGTGGGCGCGGGCCGACGAGACGGGGCTCTACGCCGTGGGCGCGATCCTCATGGCCCTCGGCACGGGCGTCGGGTTGTCCGCCGTGGCGGCGATCGCCTCGATCGTCGGGCGTCGCAGCGGGGTCGGCAGTCACGCTCGAGGCTGAGGGCTGAGGGCTGAG
>NZ_DCYC01000041.1:0-65150 GCF_002330965.1 Arsenicicoccus sp. UBA2120 | reverse complement strand
GAGGGCAGAGGGCAGAGGGCTGAGGGCAGAGCCTGAGGCGCCTGGGTCAGGCGCGGACCGTGAGGTCGTGCCAAGGACTCGCCACCTGGCGCACGGCATCCTCGACCCGGGCGTGGCGCCATACGAAGCCGGTCTGCTCGAGCACCCCTGGTCGGATCAGCTGGCTGCCGAGGATGTCGTCGGCCAGCTCGCCCAGCGCGAGCCGCAAGGCCGTCGCGGGCGCGGGGACGAACGCAGGACGGCCGAGGGCACGAGCCAGGGCCATCGCGATGTCGCCCTGCCGGGCGCTGCCCGGGGCGACGAGGTTGACCGGACCATGGACCTCGGTGTCGATCATATGCAGGAGCGCCCGCACCTCGTCCTCCATCGAGATCCACGGCCACCACTGGCGCCCGCTGCCGATGGGTCCCCCGAGCCCGAGGCGAGCCAGGGGGAGGAGCGGGCCGAGGGCGCCGCCCTCGGCCGACAGGACCAGACCGGTGCGGGCGAGCGTGACCCGACGACCGTTCGTCTGCGCCGCGCAGGCCTCGAGCTCCCAGGCCTTGACGACCTCGGCCAGGAAGGTGTGGCCCGGGGCACTCGCCTCGGTCAGCTCCTCCTCGCCGCGGTCGCTGCCATAGATCCCGACCGCGGAGGCGTTGAGGAGCGGCACCTGGTCGCCGAGACGGTCGAGGTGCCGGACGAGCGTTCGCGTGGTGCTCGTGCGGCTGGTGAGGAGCTCTCGCTTGTAGCGCGAGGTCCAGCGCCGCGCGACCGGGGCACCCGACAGGTTGACCACGGCATCGACGGGCTCGACCCCGTCGAGGTCGATGTGCCCGGCCGTCGGGTCCCATCGGATCTCGTCGGCGCTCGACGGCGGTCGGCGCACCAGCCGGATCACCTGGTCGCCACGGGCGGCCAGGGCGGTGCGCAGCTCGGTGCCGATCAGGCCGCTGGCGCCGCTGACCAGGATTCGTCGTGCCACGGGGTGCCTCCCAGGTGTCAGGTGCAGAGATGGCTGCGGGCCGTGACCACCGGTGGTGATCACGGCCCGCAGACAGGGTGGGTCAGAGCCCGAGCGAGGACTCGAACCGGCCTTCCTCCAGGCGCGCCTTGAGCGCCGAGAGGAACTTGCCGGCGAGCGCACCGTCGACCGCGCGGTGGTCGTAGGTGAGCACGAGGTACATCATCGAGCGGATCGCGATCGCGTCGTTGCCCTCGGCGTCGGTGACGACGGCGGGCCGCTTGACGATGGCGCCCGTGCCGAGGATGCCGACGTTGGGCTGGTTGATGATCGGCGTGTCGAGCAGCGAGCCGTTGCTGCCGATGTTGGTGATCGTGAAGGTCGCGCCACCCAGCTCGTCCGGCCCGACCTTGTTGGTGCGGGTGCGGTCGGCCAGGTCGGCGATCTTGCGGGACAGCCCGGCGATGTTGAGGTCACCGGCGTCCTTGATCACCGGCACGAGCAGGCCACGCTCGGTGTCGACCGCGATGCCCACGTGCTCGGCGCCGTGGTAGACGAGGCTGTCGCCGTCGATGCTGGAGTTGAGCTGCGGGAAGGCCTTGAGGGCCTCGATCGCGGCCAGCGTGATGAACGGCAGGTAGGTGAGCTTGACGCCCTCGCGCTGCTGGAACTCACCCTTGGCGCGGGCCCGCAGGGACACGACGCGGGTCATGTCCACCTCGATGGCGGCCGTGAGCTGCGCCGAGACGGACAGGGACTCGACCATGCGCTGGGCGATGACCTTGCGCAGGCGCGGCATCTTCTCCGTCGTGCCACGCTTGGCGGCCGACGCGGGGTCGGCGGTCGGCACGGCGGTCGGAGCGCCACCACCGGCCGCGGGGGCCGGGGGTGCTGCCGGCGCGGCGGCCGCAGCGGGGGCAGCCGCCTCCGGCTCGGAGGCCTTCTTGGCGGCGTCGAGGACGTCCTGCTTGCGGATGCGGCCACCCACGCCCGTGCCCTTGAGGCTGGACAGGTCGACGCCGTTGTCGGCGGCGAGCTTGCGGACCAGCGGGGTCACGTATGCCGAGGCGTCGGCGTCACCCTGGGACTCGGCGCGAGGCGCCGCGGCCTTGGGCTCGGACGACTGCTGCTGGGGGGCGTCCTGCTTCGGCTGCTCCTTGGGCTTCTCCTCGGCCTTCGGCTCCTCCTTGGGAGCCTCTTCCTTGGGAGCCTCTTCCTTCGGAGCCTCTCCCTTCGGGGCGTCCTCCTTGGGCGACTGGCCCTCGGAGCCATCCCCGTCAGAGGAGTCGCCGCCGGAGGCCTCGCCACCGACGATCGCCAGCTCGGCGCCGACCTCGGCGGTCTCGTCCTCCTGGACGAGGATCTTGGTGAGCTTGCCCGCGAACGGGGAGGGGATCTCGGTGTCGACCTTGTCGGTGGACACCTCGAGGAGCGGCTCGTCGACCTCGACGTCGTCGCCCTCGGCCTTGAGCCACCGGGTGATAGTGCCCTCGGTGACGGACTCGCCGAGCGCCGGCATGGTGACCTTGTCGCCCCCGGAGACGGATCCGCCGGACGAGCCGCCGGAGCCGGAGCCCGACGTGTCGCCGGAGTCGCTCTCGTCGGCCGGCTCCTCCTGCTCGGTGGAGGGAGCGGCCTGGGTGGTCTCCTCGACCGTCTCCTCCGTCTCGGGCTGCGAGGCCTCGGAGTCCTTGGCCTCCTCGGCGGCGGACTGGTCCTCGTCGCCGGAGTCGTCCTTGGCGGGGGCGTCGCCGTCACCGATCACGGCGAGGTCTGCACCGACCTCGACCGTCTCGTCCTCCTCCACCAGGATCTCCTGGAGGGTGCCCGCGGCGGGGGAGGGGATCTCGGTGTCGACCTTGTCGGTCGAGACCTCGAGCAAGGGCTCGTCAACCTCGACCGAGTCACCCACGGACTTGAGCCAGCGGGTCACGGTGCCCTCGGTCACCGACTCGCCAAGTGCGGGCATCGTCACGCGTTCAGACATGTGTGAGGTTCTCCTTCGGTGAGCCGTTGACGTTCGAGAGCCACCCTACTGCGACAAGGCGCTAGGAGTGCGCGTGGAGCGGCTTGCCCGCGAGAGCGAGGTGAGCCTCCCCGAGCGCCTCGTTCTGGGTGGGGTGGGCGTGGACCAGCGAGGCCACGTCCTCGGGCAGTGCCTCCCAGCCGTAGATCAGCTGGGCCTCGCCGACCTGCTCGCCCATGCGGGCGCCGATCATGTGCAGCCCGACGACCGGCCCGTCCTTGCGTCGGACGAGCTTGACGAAGCCCTGCGTCCCGAGGATCTGCGACCTACCGTTGCCGCCGAGGTTGTACTCGTAGGCCTCGACCTCGCCGAAGGCCTCCT
This sequence comes from Arsenicicoccus sp. UBA2120, assembly GCF_002330965.1. NCBI lineage: Bacteria > Bacillati > Actinomycetota > Actinomycetes > Micrococcales > Intrasporangiaceae > Arsenicicoccus > Arsenicicoccus sp. UBA2120. The sequence continues at coordinate 61,860 of NZ_DCYC01000041.1, read as the reverse complement.
CGGCCTGCTCCTGGGTGTAGCCCACCGACGCGATCTCGGGGTCGCAGTAGGTGACGCGGGGGATGCCCCGCTCGTCGATGCGCGCCGGCTCGAGCCCGGCGATGGCCTCGGCGACGTAGATGCCCTGGGCGAACCCGCGGTGCGCCAGCTGCAGCCCGGGCACGATGTCGCCGACGGCCCAGACGCCCTCGACGGACGTGCGGCAGTCCTCGGCCAGCACGTAGCCGCGGTCCGTCGCCACGCCGATCTGCTCGTAGCCGAGGCCGTCGGTGACGGGGCCCCGGCCGACGGCCACGAGCAGCAGCTCTGCCTCCAGCTGGTCGCCACCCTCGAGCGTCACGGTCACCTGGGCGTCGTCCTGCGTCGCGGACTCGAAGCGGACGCCGGTGCGGACCGCGATCTTGCGCTTGCGGAAGGATCGCTCCAGCTGCTTGGAGATCGCCGGGTCCTCGGCCGCGACGAGCCGGGGGAGCGCCTCCACGACCGTCACCTCGGAGCCGAAGCTGCGCAGCGCCGAGGCGAGCTCGACGCCGATGACGCCTCCACCCAGCACGATGGTGCGGGCGGGCACCTCGTCGAGCCGCAGCGCCTGCTCGCTGGTCATGACCCGCCCCCCGATCTCGAGCCCGGGCAGCGTCTTGGCGTAGGACCCCGTCGCGAGCACGAGGTTGCGGCCGGTCAGGCGCCGTCCGTCGACCTCGACCGCGTCCGCCGCGACGACCCGTCCGGTGCCCTCGACATACGTCAGGCCGGCCGCCTTGACCAGGCCCTGGAGACCCTTGTGGAGGCGGTTGACCACGCCGTCCTTGTAGGCGTGGACGGCGGGCAGGTCGATCGACTCGAACGTCGCCCGCACCCCGAACTGAGCGCTCTCGCGGGCGCTGTCGGCCACCTCGGCCGCGTGGAGCAGGGCCTTGGTGGGGATGCAGCCGAGGTGCAGGCAGGTGCCGCCCAGCTTGGACCTCTCGACCAGGGCCACGGACAGGCCCAGCTCCGCGGCGCGCAGCGCGCAGGCGTAGCCCCCGCTGCCCCCTCCGAGGATGACGATGTCGTAGGTGTCCTGCTGCTGGTCAGCCATGGTGCGCTCCCTTGCGTCTCGGCCGTCGTTGGTCGGGATGGCCTCGAGGCGCTCGTGACGCCGCCGCAGCCGCCGTCATCCTCTCACCCACGCGTCTCCAGGGCGCAAGCGGAGTCGCGACTCCCGAGGCCGAGGCCGACGTCGAGGCCGACGCTCAGCCACGCGACGCCAGGGCACGCCAGGGCCCGCAGACCCTCGCGTCCAGGCGACCGTCCCGCGCCTCGGCGTCGAAGAACGCGCGCTTGGCCAGCCCCGCGGTGGACGCACCCTCCACGGGGGCGTCACGTGACGTGCCGTGGAGGCACCAGTAGGCGTAGCTCTCGGCGAAGTCCTCGGTGGGGTGCGTCGCCGCGTAGGCAGACACGAAGGACTCCGGGCCGGTGGCGTGGAAGGCCTGCAGCTCGTCCGCGGAGGGCTGACGGTGGTCGGCATACAGCCTGGAGATGCGGCTGCGCTGCTCGGCCGAGTAGGTGCCGGCGTAGAACGCCACGAGCGGGGTGCCGGCTGCCGCGCAGGTGCCGGCGTTGTCGATCACCCAGGGGCACCGGGGGTCGCGGGAGGGGCGGGTCCGGTCCGGGTAGAGGCTGACCACGTGCCCGACCTCGTGCGCCATGGTGAGGAGCTGCTCCTGCGCTCCGAGGCCGGTGGCGAACGCCAGCCGGTAGCGCGTCGGGTCGCTCGGGTTGGGCTCGAAGAAGCCTGTGCGGATCCCTCCCTGGCGGGAGGGGTCCTGGAGCACCTCGGGCGGGTAGTCGTAGAGCACGACCTGGTCCAGGGCGACGAGATGGGCCGCGGGTATGCCGGACCGCAGGACCTCCCACCGCCACCGGTCGCAACGATCGGCCGGGCCGAGGCCGTCGAGGGGGCTGAGGCGTCCGTCGCGAACGGCGTAGACGCGCTGCAGCCTGGCGCCCTTGCCGAGGCTGGCGGGGTCGGTGCTGTAACCCGTCCGCGCGGGGAGGCGAGGCGGCCGCGCACCCCTCGCCCGCGAGGACACGTCGGTGCAGGACGCCGGCAGCGGCCAGGTCAGGCTGGTGGCGCCCCGCACGTCCTCGGGAGTGGCGGCGCTGCCCGGGTCCACGTGCTTCGGCGCCGCCACGGCCGGCACGACCGGCACCTCGCGCGGGATGTCGGTGCGCGAGCGGAGCACGGCCTGCGGCGCGCGCCGGCCGTCGGCTCGGGCCTGGACCAGCTCCGGCAGCAGACCCCCGGCGAGGGTGCGGAGGCCGGACGCGTCGCGCGCCACGGCAGGCAGGACGACAGGCAGGACCACGGTCAGCACCAGGGCGAGGGCTGCGACGGCCCCGGTCGTCGCCACCGCGCGCAGCCGACCTGCAGGGCGCGGCTGCGAGGCGCGTCGTGGCTGGTCGGAGCGGTGGGGCACAGACGCATCTCACCGCAGCCCGGCGCCCCTTGGCACCGCGTCGCAGCAGGTCGGCATCCGTCCTGCCGAGCACTATCGCGCAGAGGGACGGCGCCCGTCACCAGCGTGACCGGGCGCCGTCCATCCGGGTGACGGGGCGCGTGGGCGTCAGTCGGCGCTCAGCACCTCGGCGAGACGGACCAGGGTGGCGACCCCGAAGCCCGTGCCGCCCTTGGGGGCGACGCCCCGAGGAGCCTGCTCGTTGAAGGACGGTCCGGCGATGTCCACGTGGGCCCACGGGATGCGGTCACCGCCGACCTCGGGGACGAACTCCTTGAGGAACAGTCCGGCGGTGAGCATGCCGCCGGCCGGGCCCGCCTTGTGCGCGATGTCCGCGACCTCGGTGTCCAGGGCCTTGCGGTATGCCGGGGGCAGGGGCATCGGCCACAGGTCCTCACCCATGTCGTCGCCGGCGCTGCACACGCGGGTGCGGAAGTCGTCGTCGTTGCCCATGACGGCGGCCACCTCGTGCCCGAGGGCCACGACCTGGGCGCCGGTGAGGGTCGCGATGTCGACGATCGTGTCGGGGCCCTCCTCGCCGGCGGCGCACATGGCGTCGCCGAGCACCATGCGCCCCTCGGCGTCGGTGTTGAGGATCTCGACGGTCATGCCGTTGCGCATGGTCACGACGTCCGAGGCGCGCTGCGCGGTGCCCGAGGGCATGTTCTCGGCCAGCCCGAGCCACCCGGTGACCTGGATCGGCAGACCCAGCTCGGCGATCGCGAGGACCGCGCCGGCGACCGCGGCGGCACCGGCCATGTCGGACTTCATGTTGGCCATGTTGTTGGCGGGCTTGATGTCCAGGCCACCGGAGTCGAAGGTCATGCCCTTGCCGACCAGCGCCAGGTGGTGCTTGGCCTTGGCCGGCTTGTAGGACAGGGACACGAGCCGCGGCGCGTGCGCCGAGCCCTGGCCCACCCCGACGATGCCGCCGAACCCGCCCTTGGCCAGGGCCTTCTCGTCGAGCACCTTGATCTTGACCTTGGACCCGGTGGTGCGCTCGCGGACGCTGTCGACGAAGGTCTGCGGGTAGAGGAGGTTGGGGGCCGTGTTGACCAGGTCACGGGCGTAGCCGACGGCCTCGGCGACCGCCGCGGCCCGCTTGACGGCGGCCTTGACGGCGGAGTCGCGTCCGCGGTCGGCCACGACGGTGATGGTCTCGATGACGGTCGGTGCGCTCGAGGTGCCGCGCTGCGCCGTGAAGCGGTAGGCGCCCAGGGCGGCTCCTTCGGCCACGGCGCCCACGGCCGTCGCCGAGCTGCCCGGGAAGGCGACGGCGACGGTGCCGGCGTCCTTGACGGCGCGGGTGGCGGTGGCGGCGGCGCGGCGCAGGGCGGCCTCGTCGACGAGCTTCTTCTTGGCTGGCTCGGCGCCGAGACCGGCGACCACGACGCGCGGGGCCTTGACCCCGGGCACGGCGGGCAGGACGACCGTCGAGTCGGGGGCGCCGGTGAACCCGAGCGTGGGCAGGGCGCCCGCGAGGTAGGACGTCGCAGCCTCGGAGAGGCCGGACGGGAGGACGGGTGACGCGTCGCCGCTGAAGGCACCGAGGACGAGGACGTCGACGGCGAGGTCTGCGGCGGAGCGCGCGGTGACGGTGAGCGAGGTCACGACAGCTCCTGTGGGGGATGGACGGTGCACGAGACGTGCGGGGTCGGTGGTGCGGATGGCAGGGAAGGACAGGACAGGACCGGCCCGGGGAGGCCTTCCCGACAACCTAGCCTCCCGGCGCGGTGGACGCCCACCGCCCCTTGTAGTGTCGGCCCCATGACGGAAACTTCACTGAAGAAGTCCCCCCTCCACGAGAAGCACGTCGCGCTCGGCGCCAAGATGGCCGACTTCGGCGGGTGGCAGATGCCCATCGAGTACCCCGGTGGCGGCGTGATCCGCGAGCACACCGCGGTCCGGGAGCGCGTCGGGATCTTCGACGTCTCGCACCTCGGCAAGGCGAGGGTCGTCGGCACGGGCGCCGCCGACTTCTGCAACGCCTGCTTCACCAACGACCTGCGCAAGGTCGAGCCGCCCAAGGCGCAGTACACGATGTGCTGCGACGAGGAGAGCGGCGGGGTCGTCGACGACCTCATCCAGTACGTCAAGAGCGACGACGAGGTCTTTCTCATCCCCAACGCCGCCAACACGACCGAGGTCGTGCGCCGCATGCGGGAGAAGCTCCCCGAGGGTCTCGAGCTGACCAACCTGCACGAGGAGTACGGCGTCATCGCCGTCCAGGGACCCCGGTCCGAGGACGTGGTCAAGGCGCTCGGCCTGCCGACCGACCTGGAGTACATGTCCTTCGCCGAGGCGCAGTGGAACGGTCGTCCGGTGATCGTGTGCCGCACCGGCTACACCGGCGAGAAGGGCTACGAGCTGCTCCCGACGTGGGACAACACCCCTGCCGTCTGGGACGCCCTCGTCGAGGCCATGGAGCCCTTCGACGGTCTGCCGTGCGGGCTGGGTGCCCGCGACACCCTGCGCACCGAGATGGGGTACGCCCTGCACGGCCACGAGCTGTCCATGGACATCACCCCCAACATGGCGCGGGCCGGCTGGGCGGTCGGCTGGGGCAAGGAGTCGTTCTGGGGCAAGGAGGTCCTCGCGGAGCAGAAGGCCGCCAAGGACTGCCGGTTGTCCTGGGGGCTGCTGGTCACCGGCAAGGGGATCCCGCGCAAGGACTGCGTGATCAGAAGTGCGGGCGGCGAGGACGACGCAGTGATCGGTGTGGTCACCTCCGGCACGATGTCGCCGACCCTCAAGCAGGGCATCGCGCTGTGCCTGCTCGACCGGGGCGCCAAGGAGGGCGACGAGGTCGTCGTCGACGTGCGCGGCCGCGAGGTGGCGGCCACCGTCACCAAGCCGCCGTTCGTCCAGGGCGGCGCCGCGAGCTGATCGCCATACGTCACCTGCGAGGGCCTCTTGCCGTATGGCGAGAGGCCCTCGTCGCACGTCGCCGCCAGGAGCGTCGGCCGGACGGATCGCCGGACACGCACCGTGGGTCGCTAGCGTGAGCGGCGTGCTGCGCGGATACCTGCTCGTCCTGACCTCCGCCGTCGGCTTCGGGATCAACCCGTTGCTCGCGACGGCGGCCTATCGCGCGGGCGTCGACGTCCCCGCGGTGCTCTTCTACCGCTTCGCGGTGGCCGCGCTCGTGCTGTGGGGGCTGTGCGTGGGCCGGGGGCTGGTGCGGCCGCTCCCACGTCGCGCGCTGGCGGGCCTGGGCGTGGCGGGGTTCGCGTACGTCCTGCAGGCCGCGACCTACTTCTATGCGGTGCAGCAGATCTCGGCGGGGCTGGCGGCACTGCTCCTCTACCTCTACCCCTGCCTGGTGGCGCTGGTCACGGCCCTGGCGGCACGCGTCGTGCCGTCGCGCGGCGTGGTCCTGTCGCTCGTGCTGTCCTTCGCGGGGATCGGGCTCGCCCTCGGCCGGGTGACCGGCGCGGGCAGCCTCTCCGGCGTGCTGGCAGGGGTGGCGACGGCGCTGTGCTACACGGCCTACGTGCTGCTCACCGACCACCTCGGCGCGACCGTCCCCCCGCTGCTGGCGAGCGCCTGGGTGTGCACCCTCGCGACCGGGTTCATCGTCGTCGCGACCGCTGCCACGGGCACCTTCGCCCCGGCGTTGGCCATGCGGTCCCCCTGGGCGGTGGCCGGGGTGGGCCTCGTCGGCGGGGCGCTCGCGATCGCGACCTTCTTCGCGGGGGTGGCGGCGGTGGGCGCGACCCAGGCGTCCATCGTGTCGACGGTCGAGCCGATCATCTCGGTCGTGGGCTCGGCGGTCCTGCTGGGAGCGGCGATGACCGGCTGGCAGTGGCTGGGTGCTGCCACGGTGCTGGCGGGGGCTGCCGTCGCCGTCCTGGCGCACGCCGAGCAGGAGCCCGAGATCGAGGCGCGCGAGGGATCGGCCGCACCGGGCTGACCACCGCCGGGCTGACCATCGCCGGCCTGACACGCGACGGCCTGACATATGGCGGCCTTACCTCCACGGGCCTGACCTGGCGCGATCCTCCACCGGTCTCAGACCAGGATGGCGGCCAGCACCAGCGCGAGGGTGAGCGACACCTCGATCGCGGCGCCGAGGACGTCGCCCGTGATGCCGCCGAGGCGGCGCACGGCCCGCTCCACCACGAGCCAGCAGCCCACGAGTCCCGCTGCGACGCAAGCAGGTCCGTGCCACCAGGCCGAGGCGGGACCCGAGGTCCAGGACGCCAGGACGGCCAGCGCCGACAGGACCGCCAGCGCCGCCCCGGCCTGCCACCGTGCGACGCTGCCGGCCACCATGTCGCCGAGGCCGCCCGGGCGCGCGCTCGGCACCCCGCGCAGGCACCCCCACGCAAGGACGTGCCGACTGACGACCAGGGCGACGGCGCCGAGCGCGATGCCGTGCCAGGTCGCGGCGAGCGCTCCGAGGCTCGCGGCCTGCAGGAGCAGGCAGAGCGCGATGGCGGTGGCACCGGACGGGCCGACGTCGCCGGTCTTCATGACCGCCAGGGCGCGCTCGCGGTCATAGCTCGACGACAGCCCGTCCGCGTAGTCCGCCAGCCCGTCCTGGTGCATGGCCCTGGTGAGGAGCACGAGCAGCGCCACGGCGACGCCCCCGGTGACAAGGCTCGGGGCGTCCGCCCAGCGCGCCACGAGCGCCCACCCGACCCACGACGCGAGCAGGGGGAGCGTGGCGAGCGGCGCGACGAGCATGGCGACGCCGGCCACGGGGCGGTCCACGCGGCGTGGTGGGGGCACGGGCACCGCGGAGAGCATCCCCCAGGCCAGGCGCACCCCGTCCGTCCACGTCCCGCTCGCGGGAGCCCCCGTGCCGCCGGTCGCCCCGCTCACGGGACCACCGGCGCCGCCGACAGGTCGAGCACGCGCCCGGCCACCACGAGCACCACCCGGTCCGCGATCGCGGACACAGCGGCATTGACCCGCCCCAGCTCGTCGCGGAACATCCGGCCCGAGGCGTGCTCGGGCACGACGCCCCACCCGACCTCGTTGGTGACGAGGACGACGTCGACCCCGGCGCGGGCGTCGGCGCGGGCTTCGACGCGGGCGTCGGCGCGGGCTCTGGCAAGAGCACCGACGAGCGACTCACGCGCCAGACCGACGGCCTCGGCGGCCGCCACCGGGTCGTCCCACGCCTGCGCGTCGTCGACGAGCCGGGTCACCCAGGTGCCGAGGCAGTCGATCAGCAGCGGGGTGCTCGCCCCGGCCACCACTGCGGCGAGGTCCGCCGACTCGACCGTGGTCCAGCAGGCAGGGCGGTGCTCGCGGTGCGCGGCGACCCGGCGGGCCCACTCAGCGTCGCCGTCGACGGGCACGAGGCCGGGCGCCACGTAGGCGACGGGCCGCGAGGCGGGGACGAGGCTCTCGGCATACCGGCTCTTGCCGGACCGGACCCCGCCGGTGACGAGGGTGATCATGCTGCCTCCTGCGGGATGGGGACGTCCTTGTCGACGAAGGTGGGCGACGCGTCGAAGCGCGCCCGGCGCACCGCCCGCCGCAGCACGCGGTCGATGGCAGGCCCGGCCCACCACACGAGCACGGCGGTCAGGATGCCCCGGGGCAGGTCCCAGCCGAGCGAGGTGAGGACGTAGAACGTGGCGTAGTGCGCCACGTTGGTCGCGAGGTCCCCGCCGGGCACGAAGCCGGCGCCCTCGGGGGCCATGGTGGTGGCGAGGAAGGGCCAGAACCAGAGGTTCATGACCACGCCGTAACCCAGCCCCGCCACCAGGCCGTAGACCGCGAGCAGGCTCCGCCGACCCCACCGTCCGAGGCGGGCGGTGGGGAGCAGCCCGGCACCGAGCGCGACCCAGCCGGCCGTGATCATCTGGAACGGCACCCACGGACCGATGTTGCCCGTGAGCAGGCCCCCGGTGAGCAGGGCGAGCGCGCCGACCACGAAGCCGGGGGCCGGGCCGAGCACCGCGCCGGCCATGACCAGCAGGAAGAACATCGGCTCCAGCCCGGCCGTCCCCGCGGACAGGACCCGCAACCCACCCCCGGCGGCGCACAGCACGCCCATCACGGCGACCGTCTTGGCGTCGAGGCCGTCGGCGGTGACCTCGGCCAGGCAGACGAGCGCGAGCAGGCCTAGGAGGGCCGCAAAGACCCAGGGCGCGTCATGGGCGTGCGCGAGCACCTCGGGGGAGCTCGTGACGAACGGCCACAGGAAGGCCGCGGCGCACACCACGCTGACGAGCAGCAGCGTGAGGGCCGAGGTGGGGCGCAGCCGGAGGTTCACGAGCGCCCCCGTATGACGCCCGCGCGGGTCGCCAGGTCCGTGGCCGCCGGGACCGTGAGCACCGACAGCGGGTGCAGGACCTTGGCCACCTGCGGGGCGAACGCGGTGGAGGCCGAGAGCACCTCGTCGGCGGGGCCGTCGGCCACGACCTCGCCCTCGGCCAGCAGCACGACGCGGTCCGCGACGTCAGCAGCGAGCTCGACGTCGTGCGTCGCGAGGACGACGGCGTTGCCCTCGGCGGCCAGCTGGTCCAGGACCGCGACGAGCCGGGCCTTGGCGGTGTAGTCGAGCCCCCGGGTCGGCTCGTCGAGCAGGACCACGGGGGGCGCGCCGGTGAGGACCACGGCGAGCGCCAGCAGCAGTCGTTGGCCCTCGGACAGGTCACGGGGGTGGCGGTCGTCGAGGTCGGCGGGCTCGCTCGGCCCCAGCAGGCGGGACAGCAGGGCCCGGCAGGTCCCCGGCACGGCGCCGAAGTCGGTGTCGGCCTCGCGGCACTCCCGCGCCACGGTGTCGGCGTGCAGCAGCGTGCCGGCGTCCTGGGGGACCAGCCCGACGTGCCGCACCAGCTCGCGGGCCCGAGCGCCCGCGGGGTCCAGGCCGTCGACCCGGACGCGCCCCCGGGACGGACGGAGGGTGCCGGTGAGCACCCGGAGCAGGGTGGACTTGCCGACGCCGTTGCGGCCCATGAGGGCCAGCACCTGACCGGCGTGCGCGTCGAGGTCGACGCCGGCGAGGACCGGTCGGCCGTCCCGCACGACCGCGAGGCCGTCGACGGCGACGAGGGGCTCGCCAGCGGTCCGGGTGACGAGGGGCTCGCCGGCGGGCCGGCGGCCGCCCGCAGCCCAGGCTGCTGCGATGGCCGGTCGCCCGGCCTCGACCAGCCGGGCCGGCATGGTCTGTCGGGCCGGCTCGATCAGCCGGGCCGGCGTGGTCTGTCGGGCCGCGGCCTCGAGACGGTCGCGCAGCGGTCGCACGGCCCGGCGGGCGTCGCGCACCGACAGCGGCAGCGGCGACCAGCCCAGGGCCCGTCCGAGCCCGACGACGGGTGGGTGCACGACAGATCGGCCCATCGCCGCCGCGGGAGCCAGCACGTCCGAGCACGCGGACCCCTCGACGAGCACGATGCCGTCGGCGTGGTGGACGACGCGCTCGAGGCGGTGCTCGGCGACCACCACGGTCATGCCGAGGTCGTGGACCAGCCGGGTGACCGACGACAGGACGTCCTCGGCGGCGACGGGGTCGAGGGCGGACGTGGGTTCGTCGAGGACGAGGACGCGGGGGCCCGCCGCCAGCACAGCACCGATGGCGACCCGCTGCTGCTGGCCGCCGGACAGGGTCCGCAGACCCCGGTGGCGCAGGTCGGCGAGGCCGAGCAGGTCCAGCGTCTCCTCCACGCGGCGGCGCATGGCGGTGGGGGACAGGCCGATCGCCTCCATGCCGTAGGCCAGCTCGTCCTCCACCGTGTCGGTGACGAACGACGCGGCGGGGTCCTGCACGACCATCCCGACGACGTCGGCCAGGTCGCGGGGCCGGTGGGTGCGGGTGTCCCGACCAGCGACCTGCACCCGCCCGGAGACGGTGCCGCCGCTGAAGTGCGGGACCAGCCCGTCGAGGCTGCGCAGCAGGGTGGACTTGCCCGACCCGGTCTCGCCGACGACCAGCACCAGCTCGCCCTCGTCGACGTGCAGGTCGGCGTCGCGCAGGGCAGGGCGGCTCGCGCCGTCGTAGGTCACGGTCCAGCCCTCGACGCTGATCACGCCGCCACCTCTTGCCGCGGGCGTTCGGGCTGCCCGGGCCGGGCTGCGGGAGCCTCGGTCCGCGGCAGGGGAGGCGCGGCGACGGCGGCCAGAGCGGCGCAGGTGATGGCGACGAGCGCCGGGACGACGAGGGGAGGGGCGGTGAGCGGGACGGTGGGCATCGTGAGGCCCGGCACCTGCCGCGTCGCCAGGGTGATCAGGGTCAGGGCCGGTATGCCGCCCGCCAGCGTCACGCCCCACTCGGGCCATCCCCAGGGGTCGCGGCGGTAACGGGTCCGGGTGTCGTGGCGGGAGCCGAGGAGCAGGGCCCCCGCGCTGACCAGGACGCCGAGGACGAGCAGCGGCCAGCCGAAGGCGGACGCCGCCGACCCGTCGAGGAGGCCGTAGAGGCCGGCGACCAGGCCGATCAGCCCGACGACGGTGACGACGCCGGACCAGCGAGGGGTGCCGCCCGCCCGGGTGTGGCGGCCGTAGCCGCGGGCCTCCATCGAGGCCGCCAGGTCCAGGGAGCGGTCGAAGGCCGCCTCGAGCACGGGCACCATCGTGCGGGCCAGCTCGCGGGGCCCGCGTCCGTCATGGCCGCGCAGGCGACGGGCGGTGCGGACGGCACGGGCGTCCACGACCATCCGCGGGGCGAAGGACAACGCGACCACGACGGCGGTGCCGACGTCGTAGAGGGTGGCCGGGACGTAGCGCAGCAGGCGCCGCGGGGAGGCCAGGGCGTTGGCGGCGCCGATCGCGGCCAGCATCGCGGCGAGCTGCAGCCCCTGCCAGAGGGCCGCCAGCACGCCCTCGAGCGTGACGGGGCCGCCCAGCCGGAGGCTGCCCGCCGCCTCCGGGAGCGGGACCTCGGGCAGGGTGACGAGCACGACCTGCCCGGTGACCCCGCCGCCGAGGACGATCGACAGGCCGACCCGCAGCCCGATGGCGACGAGCCCGAGCACGAGGAACATCGTCAGGGGCGCGTCGGCGTGCGGGTCCTCGCGCAGCGCCACCACGAGCACGGCGACCGCGACGACGGCGAGCAGGAGCAACGGGTTGTCCGTGCGGGAGGCGGCCGTGGCGAGCCCGGCGGCCCACAGCCACCACGCGACGGGATGGACCCGTCGCGGCACGCGTGCTCGCCCGGACGTCACGGGGTCCGTCAGCGCCCGTCCGTGCGGCGCCGGCGCGCCATGGCCCACGCCGCGGCCGCCAGGAGCACGAGGACGGCGAGCACGCCGACGACATACGCGGTCGTGCTGGAGGACGAGCTCGATGACGCGGGTGCGGCGGCGGACGAGGAGGCGGCCGCGCCCGAGGCAGAGGTCGAGCCTGCAGACGAGGCCGGGCGGACGTCGATGGTCACCGGCTGGTCGGCGGCCTTGGCGGCGGCGGGCACGTCCTTGACGGTGTCGCTGCAGCCGCTCGCCGGGTAGCCGTCGATGCCGCAGACCATGGCCTTCTCGACGCGGGGCTTCGCGGCCGCCGCCAGGACCTGGGCCCCGGTCGCCGACGTGGGCACCGTCACGCAGGTGGCGTAGGGGGCCGGCACGGTCGCGCCCTGCTCCCGTGCGTCCGCCGCCCGACCGAAGTCCACGACCACGCCCACGCGCTTGCTCCCGGACACGGCCGGGGTCGAGCCGCAGGCCTGGTCGAAGGTCACGACCGCCCGCGGCAGCCGCGGGGTGCTCGTGTCGCCCAGGGCGAAGCGGTAGCCCTCGACCGACCCGTCGGCCGGCGTCGTGCCGTCGGGCCCCTTGGTCGCGAAGCCCCACGTGCCGTTCGTCAGCTGGTAGTAGCCCCAGAATCGGTAGGCGTCCGCCGCGTGGGCGGGCGCCGCGAGGGCGATCGTCGACACGAACGCCGACAGCAGCGTCGCCAGGAACAGGGCGAGCACCGCGGTGATCGGCGTGGCGACGTTCCCACGTGCCCTGCGGGCACGGCCGGCACGAGAGATGGAGCGGGACGTGGGGGACACGGGCGACCTTCCTTGGCGGGCGTGGGCCGCCTCGGAACTGCCCGGGACGAGCTCCACCCGCATGCCACGGCGGATAGACGGAGCCGACGCGCAGGACGGGCGGTCCGGCTGCTCCAAGCCACGGATGGCGCCAGGAGGTCACGGTTGCGGGTCAGCGCCGGAGTCTCACCGGCTTCCCCGCCCTGCGGTGTTCGGTGCCCGCAGCCTACCAACGGGAACCCTGGCCCGGCCCCGGGGGTTGGTAGGGGTGGACCGGCAACGACCAGGGTCGCGACAGGGTGGACCCTGGCCGGATCGGGTTCCGCCGGCCCGGATCGGCGAGTAGGTTCGAGTCAGTGGCCGGCCCGCCAGGGCCGCCGACATCAGGATCCAAGGGGGACACCAGGATGGACACGCGTAGCAGGATCATCGCCGGCCTCGTCGCCGCGCCGCTCGCGATCGGGACGCTCGCCGCCTGCGGGGCAGGCACGACCGGCAGCGACGCCAAGGCGGCCGCGGCGGTCGGGTCGGACGCCAAGGGAGCGTTCTTCTCCGCCTACGACAAGACCGGTGACAGCAAGCGCCAGCGCGTCACGACCAAGCTTGAGGCGAGCCCGGACACGATCATCAAGCTCGCGTCGAGCATGGGCAGCGGCAGCGGGGGCTCCACCAGCACGCCGAGCGTCTCGCCCAAGATCGCCCAGCTGATCTCCGGGTCGTCCATCGTCGTCGACATGCAGTCGACGGGGGCAGCGCTCAAGGACGAGACCGACCCGACCAAAATCAACACCGCGATGTCCTGGAAGACGGACTCGGACCTGTTCAACCTCAGGACCGCCGCGCAGGACACCTTCGTCAAGCTCGACCTGGCCAAGATCGCCGACCAGACCGGCGCGTTCTCCATGGCCGACGTGCAGGGCGCGCTCGGGCAGGCGCCGAGCTGGATCAAGGACGCCGTCAACGGCAAGTGGGTGGGCTTCGACAAGGGCACCGTGGAGCAGCTGGCGAAGTCCGGCGGCGCCGCCGCCAGCACCAACCCGACCCAGCTCACGCCCGACCAGACCAAGCAGCTGACCGCCGCCGTCAAGAGCAACCTCGACACCAACGGCACGTTCACGAGCGAGGGCGACACGGTCAAGGTGCAGGTCAAGATCCAGCCGTTCCTGACCCAGATGTTCCAGGACGGCAAGCGGATCGCGCCCAAGCAGTTCACCGACCAGATGGTCAAGGACGCTACCAAGAGCCTCACCGAGCTCAAGGCCGGCTCGGTCCTGGCCTTCGACGCCACGATCGCCGACGGTCGCTTCACCGCCGTCAAGGGCGACGTGATGCAGGTCCTGAACTGGTTCGACGAGACCAAGGCCAAGGACGCCAAGAGCAAGAAGGAGCTGCAGGACCTCAAGGCCAAGAACCTGCACCTGACCCTGGTGTCCCAGATCTCCGAGCTCGACCGTGACGTGACCAAGCCCGAGGGCGCCCGCATGGTCACCAAGGCCGAGCTGGAGCAGCTCGGGGGCATGGGTGGCTCGATGGGGAAGTCGTCGTCCGGCTCGGGCTCGGCCTCGGCAGTGCCCACGGCCCCGCCCGCCGGCTGACCAGGTCCACGCCTCACAGACGGCAGCAAGCACCTCAGCACCAGTGCGAGAGCCCGTCCCCGCCGTGGGGGCGGGCTCTCGGCATACGGTCCCGTCCGTCGGCCGACGACGCGAGCCGATGAGAGTGATTATCATGACCGTATGACGATCAGCCCCACCACCGCCCCGACGCTTCCCGTGACCGTGCTGTCCGGATTCCTCGGAGCAGGCAAGACCACGATGCTCAACCACGTCCTCGGCAACACCGAGGGCCTGCGGGTCGCGGTGATCGTCAACGACATGAGCGAGGTCAACGTCGACGCCGCGCTCGTGGCGGACGGCGCGGGGTTCTCCTGCACCGAGGAGAGGTTGGTCGAGACGACCAACGGGTGCATCTGCTGCACCTTGCGCGACGACCTGCTCGTGGAGGTCGATCGGCTCGCCCGGACCGGCCGGTTCGACCACCTCGTGATCGAGTCGAGCGGCATCTCCGAGCCGATGCCGGTCGCGGCGACGTTCGCCTTCCGACGGGACGACGGCGCCGCCCTGATGGACGTGGCAGAGCTGGACACCATGGTGTCCGTCGTGGACGCCTCGAGCTTCCTGGAGGAGCTGGCGCTGGCGGACTCCCTGGTCGAGCGCGGCATCGACGCCTACGAGCACGACACGCGGACCGTCGCCGACCTCCTCGTCGACCAGGTCGAGTTCGCCGACGTGGTCGTGCTCAACAAGCTCGACCTGGTCACCGGCGCACGGGCCGACCTGCTCGAGGCCACCGTCCGTCGCCTCAACCCCGAGGCGCACGTCGTGCGGACGACGCGGTCGGTCGTGCCCGTGGGAGAGATGCTGGGCGCCCGCCGGTTCGACCTCGCCCGGGCCGAGCAGGCGCCGGGGTGGGTCAAGGAGCTCAACGGGGACCACGTCCCCGAGACCGAGGAGTACGGCATCTCGTCCGTCGTCTACCGCTCAGACCGCCCGTTCCACCCGGGGCGCCTGTGGGACCTCGTCGACGGGCTCGACACCGGGGCGCACGGACGCGTCCTGCGCTCCAAGGGTTTCTGCTGGCTCGCCACGCGCCCGCGGGTCATGGGGCTGTGGTCGCAGGCCGGCGGGGTCGCGCGGTTCGAGCCGGCGGGGGTGTGGGACGAGGAGGCCGGCCTCGAGCCGGGTCAGGAGATCGTCCTCATCGGTCAGGACCTGCGTCCGGACGAGCTCGTCGCGGCGCTCGACGCCTGCCTGCTCACCGACGCCGAGCGCGACGGCGGCCCGTCGGTCTGGCGCGAGCTGGCCGACCCCCTGCCCGCGTGGGACGACGACCTGTGCACGGTGGCAGGATCGTGACCATGACCGAGCTGATGCTGGGGGTGGGCACCCGGTCCGGCGCCCCCGTCGACGAGCTCGTCGCCCTGGCCGACGGGCTGGTCGAGGGGCTCGAGGACGAGCTGGTCGACGGTCCCGCCGACGGCGACGGGGTCGTCCCCCGCGACGCGGTGGTCGCCGTGGTGACGTCCACCCGCAAGCGGACCGAGCCTGCCGTCGTCGAGCTGGCGAGGCGCCTCGGCGTGCCCCTGCAGACCTACGACGACGAGACGCTCGCGTCTCAGCCCGTCGCGGCGCCCAGCGAGGTCGTGCGTCGCCACGTGGGCGCCCCCAGCGTCGCCGAGGCGGCGGTGCTGGCGGCCGGCGGAGTGGTGGTCGCCCGGGCCCGGTCCGCGACCGCGACGGTGGTCCTCGGACGCCTGCCCTGACGCGCTCCGACCCGCCCCTCGGGTCGTGGCGGGGGCAGGCTCAGCGGATGGATAGGGTGTGCGGGTGCAGTGGCTGGAGCGTGTCGGACCGCGGGCGGGGGGCCTGGTCCTGGGGTATGCCGCCGACCTCGCCCTCGCCGACCCGCGCCGGGCCCATCCGGTCGCGGCGTTCGGGACGCTGGCGAGCCGGCTCGAGCGCCTCACCTATCGGGACGGACGGCCTGCCGGGGTCCTGCACGTCGCCCTGCTCGTCGGGGCGGTCACGGGTGCGGGCGGGCTGGTCGAGCGCGGGCTGCGCGACCGGCCCCTGCTCCGTATGACGGCCACCGCCGTCGCCACCTGGGTCGTCCTCGGCGGCACCAGCCTCGCGCGCGAAGGCGACGCGATGGCGCGGCTCCTCGACGCCGACGACCTGCCCGGGGCGCGAGACCGCCTGAGTCACCTGTGCTCCCGCGCCCCGGACGGACTGGACGCGGACGAGCTGGCCCGGGCCGCCACCGAGTCCCTCGCCGAGAACACCTCCGACGCCGTCGTCGCCCCGCTGCTGTGGGGCGGGCTGCTGGGCGTGCCGGGCCTGCTCGGCTACCGCGCGATCAACACCCTCGACGCGATGATCGGCTACCGCAACCGGCGGTATCGCGAGTTCGGCTGGGCCGCAGCCAGGCTCGACGACCTCGTCAACCTGGCGCCGGCCCGCGCGTGCGCCGCGCTGACCGTGGCGCTGGCTCCGCGCCATGGCGGCGACCGGGCCGAGGCCCTGCGCGCGTGGCGCGAGGACGCCCCCCACCACCCGAGCCCCAACGCCGGTCCCGTCGAGGCGACCTTCGCCGGGGCGCTGGGCGTGCGCCTTGGGGGCGTCAACCGCTACGACGACGAGGTGGAGGATCGCGGCACGCTGGGTCGCGGACGCGCGGTCGTCACCGCGGACCTGGCTCGGGCGGTGCGTCTCTCGCGGACCATCGGCGCGGCGGCCCTGGCCGTGGCGGCGGTCGTCGGAGCGGTGGCGGACGGCATACGACCGGTCCGAGGGCCCGTCGGCCCGGCGCACCGCCTCGCCGAGGGCGGGGACGGGACCACCATGACAACGACGACGACAACGACGACGACGACAGGCGGGCAGGCATGACCAGGGGGCTGCTCGTCGCCGGGACGACGTCCGACGCGGGCAAGTCCCTCGTCACAGCGGGGATCTGCCGCTGGCTCGCGCGCCAGGGCGTGCGCGTCGCGCCCTTCAAGGCGCAGAACATGTCCAACAACTCGATGGTCTGCCCCGACGGCTCCGAGATCGGGCGCGCCCAGTGGGTGCAGGCCCTCGCGTGCGGCGTCACGCCCGAGGCCGCGATGAATCCCGTGCTGCTCAAGCCCGGCTCAGACCGCCGCAGCCACGTCGTCCTGCTCGGGCAGCCGTGGGGTGAGCTGCAGGCGGGGGAGTGGGCGACGGGGCGCCGGGCGCTGGCCGAGGCGGCGTTCGAGGCCTTCCGCGACGTGTCGTCCCGCTACGACGTCGTCATCGCCGAGGGCGCCGGGTCGCCCGCCGAGATCAACCTGCGGTCCGGCGACTACGTCAACCTCGGCCTGGCCCGGGCCGTCGACCTGCCCGTCGTCGTGGTCGGCGACATCGACCGCGGGGGCGTGCTCGCCGCGTTCTACGGCACGCTCGGGATCCTCGACCCCGAGGACCAGGCGTGCATCAAGGGCTGGATCGTCAACAAGTTCCGCGGCGACCTCGGGCTGCTCGAGCCCGGCCTGCGCATGCTCGAGGAGCGGACCGGGGGCCGGCCCGTGCTGGGCGTCGTGCCCTACCTGCAGGACGTCTGGCTGGACTCCGAGGACGCCCTGGCCATCTCGGGGTGGTCGCGCGCCGGGTCCCGCACCGGCGCCGGCTCGCCCGCCGACTCGCCAGAACCCTTGCGGGTGGCGGTGATCCGCTTCCCCCGCGTCAGCAACGCCACGGACGTGGACGCCCTCGCGATCGAGCCCGGCGTGCAGGTCGAGGTGACCGCCGACCCGGCCGTCGTGGCGGCCGCCGACCTCGCGGTCCTGCCCGGGTCGCGCGCCACGCAGAGCGACCTGGCCTGGCTCCGCTCCCGCGGGCTCGACCGGGCCGTCGTCGAGCGCGCCCGGGCCGGGCGTCCGGTGCTCGGGATCTGCGGTGGCTACCAGATGCTCGCCGAGCAGATCCACGACCCGTATGCCGTCGAGAGCCCCGCTGCCGCAACGGTGCCCGGCCTCGGGCTGCTGCCGACGCGGGTCACCTTCGCCCGCGAGAAGCACCTCGGCACGCCGACCGGACGCTGGGGCGGGCAGAACGTCACGGCCTATCTCATCCACCACGGCGTGAGCGAGCGCACGGACCTGGGGGGCGAGGCGGACGTGGTGCCCTTCCTCGACGGGTGGCAGCGTGGCGCCGTGTGGGGCACGACCTGGCACGGGGCCTTCGAGAACGACGGGTTCCGGCGGGCCTTCCTGCGGCAGGTGGCGACCCGCACCCGCCCCGGCTGGGCTCCGGCCCCTGACGCCTCGTCCTTCGCGGCGCAACGGGTCGCGATGCTCGACCGCCTCGCCGACGCCGTCGAGGACCACCTGGACACCCGCGCGCTCGAGGAGCTGATCGGATCGTGAACCCCGTCACCGTGGTCGGCATCGGCGCCGACGGCTGGGCCGGGCTCGGCGAGCCCGCTCGCGCGGCCGTGTCGTCCGCCGACGTCGTCGTCGGCAGCACCCGCCAGACCGACCTCGTCGCCGGTCACCACGAGGCGCGGGTCGTCCCGTTGCCCGTGCCGCTGCGCGAGGGCCTGCGTCCCCTGCTGGACGGCCTCGGGGCGCCTGGGGGCGCCCTCGGGGGGACGGGCGGCGAGGTGCGCGTCGTGGTGCTCGCGAGCGGCGATCCCATGCACCACGGCATCGGTCGCACCCTCGCGGAGGTCCTCGGTCGCGAGCGCCTCACCGTGATCGGGGCCCCGTCGTCGCTGTCGCTGGCCTGCGCCCGGCTCGGCTGGGGCCTGGAGGACGTCGACGTCGTGTCGGCGGTCGGCCGCCCCCTCGAGCGTCTCGCCCTCGTGGCCCACCCCGGCCGCCGCGTGCTGGTGCTGTCGCGCGACGCCCTCACCCCGCAGGCCGTCGCGACGCTGCTCACCGAGCACGGGCTCGGGGACAGCCTCGTGTGGGTGCTGTCCGACCTCGGCGGCCCCGACGAGCGCGTCGTCGAGGGGGTGGCCGGGTCGTGGCACGCCGACCCCGGCAGCGCGCTCAACATCGTTGCGGTGCAGTGCCTCTCGTCATACCACTCGCTCGCCGGGCTGGTCCCCGGGCTCGCCGACGAGCTCTACGAGACGGACGGGCAGCTCACCAAGCAGCACGTGCGCGCAGCGACCCTCGCGGCCCTGCGCCCGGCGCCAGGCGAGCTGCTGTGGGACGTCGGCGGGGGGTCCGGCAGCATCGGCATCGAGTGGATGCGGGCCCACCCGACCTGCCGCGCCATCACGGTCGAGCCCCGCGGCGACCGGATCAAGCGCATCCGCCGCAACGCCGACCACCTCGGCGTCCCCGGCCTGCAGGTCGTCGAGGGACTGGCGCCCGGCGCGCTGGCGGGGCTGCCGCGCCCGGACGCCGTCTTCGTCGGGGGCGGGCTCACCGCGGAGGGCCTCGTCCCCGCCGTCCTCGACGCCCTGCGGCCCGGCGGCCGGCTCGTCGCCAACACGGTCACCCTCGACTCGGAGTCCGTGTTGCTCAGCATGTTTCGCCGGTATGGCGGATCCCTGACCCGCCTCGAGGTGTCGCACGCCGACGCGGTCGGTGGCTTCACGTCCTGGAACCCCGCCCGCCCGGTGACGCAGTGGTCCGTCATACGACCCGAGGAGCTGCCCGCATGACCGTCCACTTCATCGGCGCCGGTCCCGGCGCCCCCGACCTCATCACCGTCCGTGGCCTGCGGCTGCTGCAGTCCTGCCCCGTCGTGCTCTATGCCGGAGCCCTCGTCCCCGACGAGCTGCTCGCCGAGTGCCGCCCGGGCGCCCGCCTCGTCGACACGGCGCACCTCGACCTCGACCAGATCATGGGTGAGCTCGTCCGCGCCCACGAGGCCGGGCAGGACGTCGCGCGCCTGCAGTCGGGGGACCTGTCGGTCTTCTCCGCCGTCGCCGAGCAGGTGCGGCGCCTGGAGGCCGCGGGGATCGACTACGTCATGGTGCCGGGGGTGCCGGCCTTCGCCGCCGCCGCCGCGGCGCTCGGCCGGGAGCTCACCGTCCCCACGGTGGGGCAGACGATCATCCTGACCCGGTTGTCGCGCAACGCCTCCGCCATGCCCGAGCACGAGACGATCGCCACCCTCGGCCGGTCCCGCGCCCTCATCGCCCTGCACCTGGCGACCCACCTGGCCGACGAGGTGGTCGAGGAGCTCGCGCCGCACTACGGGCTCGACTGTCCCGCAGCGGTGGTCGCGATGGCGAGCCGCCCCGAGCAGGTCGTCTGGCGCGGCACCCTGGGCGAGCTGGGGGATGCCGTGCGTGACCACGGGCTGCGCCGCACCGCCATCATCCTCGTGGGTCAGGTGCTGGCCGCCTCGCAGTTCCGCGACTCGCACCTGTACTCCACCGAGCGCGAGCGGCACGACTGCGCACTGCCACCGCCCATCACGCCTCGCTGAGGGTCAGGCCGGGTCCACGCGCCCCACGACCGTGCCCGCGCGGTCGATGCAGACGACGTCCACCAGGACCGGCGCGCCCTCCAGGACCTCGAGGGCCGCCTGGCGGGCGGCATACGCGACCTGGTCGCCCAGGGCGACCCCGGCCTCCTGGCACAGGGTGAGCGCCTCGAGGCCGGTGTTGACCTCGTGCAGCCGCGCCACGAGCTCGGCCGGGGCACCGGCGCCCTCGGCCAGCGACGCCAGGTGGGCCTTGTCGACCTGCGAGCGCCCCGAGTGCAGGTCGAGATGACCGTTCGCGAGCTTGGAGAGCTTGGCGAACCCGCCGCAGATGGTGAGGCGCGGGCGGGGATGCTGCCGGAGGTACTTCAGCACAGCCCCCACGAAGTCGCCCATGTCCAGCAGCGCCGGCGTGGGCAGGTCGTATAGCTCGGTCACGACCCGCTCCGAGGTCGACCCGGTGCAGCCCGCGACGTGCTCCAGCCCCATCGCCTCGGACACATCGATGCCGCGGCGGATCGAGTCGATCCACGCCGCGCACGAGTAGGGCACGACCACGCCCGTCGTCCCGAGGATCGACAGCCCGTCGAGGATCCCGATGCGGGGGTTCCAGGTGTGGCGGGCCATCTCGACGCCCTGGTCGACGCTGATCTCGACCACCACGTCCGGATCGGCCTCACCGCCGGCGACCTCGCGCAGGGCTGTCCTCATCAGCGTGCGCGGCACCGGGTTGATCGCGGGCTCGCCCACCGGGAGCGGCAGCCCGGGCAGGGTCACCCGGCCGACGCCGGGTCCGCCGCGGAAGGTGACGCCTGATCCCGGGTCCCCGTGGCTCACCCGCGAGCGGATGATCGCGCCGTGCGTCACGTCGGGGTCGTCGCCGGCGTCCTTGGTGACGGCCGCCTGCGCCCAGCCGTCGCCGCGGTCCTCGGCCGTCAGCGCGAACGCGGGGGTGCGCCCCCTGGGCAGCGAGATCGTCACCGGGTCGGGGAAGTCGCCGGTCAGCAGCGCCGCGTAGGCCGCCTTGGTCGCCGCCGTCGCGCACGCCCCCGTGGTCCAGCCGGGACGCAGCCCCGTGTGCTCCAGCTGGGCCTCGCGACCGCCCCCCACCTGCTCCATGACGGCATTGTCGCACTGTGGTTCGATGGGTCGCGTGACCACGCGGACGCTCCTCCTGGGCGGGACCGGCGAGGCCCGTCACCTCGCCGGGCTCCTCGCCGAGCGCTCCCGCTCGTATGCCGTCACCTACTCCCTCGCGGGGGTGACCAGTGCGCCGCGGGTCCCTGACGTCGACGTGCGCGTGGGGGGCTTCGGGGGAGTCGCGGGGCTGGCGGCATACCTCCGCGCGGAGCGCGTCGACGTGGTCGTCGACGCCACCCATCCCTATGCCGCCCGGATGAGCGAGCACGCGGCCCAGGCCTGCTCGCAGGTCGGCGTGCCCCTGGTGGCGCTGCGGCGACCGGGCTGGCAGGAGCAGGACGGCGACGACTGGCACCGGGTGCCGACCCTCGAGGACGCGGCGCACGTCGCTGCGTACCTGGGTCGGCGCCTGTTCCTGACGATCGGGCGCCAGGAGGTGGGGGAGTTCACGTTCCTGCACGACACCTTCTGCCTCGTGCGGTCCGTGGACGCGCCGGAGGTCCTGCCGGCGTACTCCCACGTCGTGCTGGCCCGCGGGCCCTTCACCGTCGAGGGGGAGCTGGAGCTGCTGCGCGAGCACGCCATCGACGTGATCGTCTCCAAGGACAGCGGAGGAACGGCGACCGCCGCCAAGCTCGAGGCGGCCCGCGCGCTCGGCCTGCCCGTGGTCCTCGTCGACCGCCCCGCGGTGCCCGACGTGCCGACCGTGGAGGACCCCGAGGCCGCGGTGGCGATGCTGGAGTCGCTAGGGTCGCTGGGGTGATGACCATCTCGTCCGCCGAGGCACTGGCGGCGCTGCGCCGCTCGGCCCTGGGAGCGCGCTCCCGCTGGTCCCTCGCCCTGTTCACGGGCGGGTCGGTCGTGGTCGGGCTGCGACCGTCGACGGCTGGCGCAACGAGCAGATGGGGGTCGGCTGGTGGCTCAAGCTCGTCTGCGTCCTGCTGCTGGCCGTGGCCGTCTGGCGGGAGGTGAGGGACTGGCTGCGCCGACGTCGGCTGGCGGACGCACCCGATGGTCTGCACACCATGACGGTGGCTCCGGAGGCGCACACCACCCACCACAGCCTCGTCGGCGCCTCCGGCGACGTGTGGGACCTGCCCTGGTCCGGGGTGCCGGCCGAGGCACGCTGACGCGCGTCGTCTGCCACGGCAGAGGCGCGGCGGGCGTCGGGGCTCGTCAGGCGCGCAAGCAGCGACGGCGGGCGCGCCTGTGGAGAACGCACGTACCGGTCGGCGCGGTCGGCATACGCTCAGGTCGAGCACCACCGTGCCGCACCACGTCCACCGGAGGCAGACGACCCCATGACGCACGACGAGGCCCTCGCTGCGCT
The DNA here is from genome assembly GCF_002330965.1 of Arsenicicoccus sp. UBA2120. Lineage (NCBI taxonomy): Bacteria > Bacillati > Actinomycetota > Actinomycetes > Micrococcales > Intrasporangiaceae > Arsenicicoccus > Arsenicicoccus sp. UBA2120. The sequence continues at coordinate 38,997 of NZ_DCYC01000041.1, read as the reverse complement.
GCGCCGACAGGGCAGGGGCCGCTTGCTGACGTGGCAGGTGAGCCTCTGGTGCCTGCTCGCCGTGTCGTTCGGCGTGCAGGCATGGGGCCGCCTGGGCGCGGACCGGTCCGACGGCCTCGGCTGGTCGATGGTCGTCCTCGCGCTCGGAAACACAGGGATCGTGCTCTCCCAGCTCCCTGCGCTGCGGCGCCGGCGCCGGGTGGTCGACGAGGCGTCGGCGCTGATCGAGTGCCGAGTCGCACCGCAGCGGCCGTTGTCCGGGGTGCGGCTGGTGGATCCACAGGGCAAGGAGTGGGACATCACCTCCGACCAGGTCTACGCGCCCGCGGGTCACCAGGCGTGGCTGACCTCGCTGGAGCCGGGCAGGCCGGCCTTCGTGGTGGTGCCGGGCGTCGCGCCGCAGGTCGCCTACCTCGACCGCGGGCCCGCGCTGGCGGCCATCGGCCACCGCTGACCGCACGCGTCGGTCTGGCGGGGTTGGCGAGGCAGCATCAGCCGGTCGGTCCTCAGCTCCATGGAGACCCAGTATGCCGACCGCCCGTCATCGGACGCGGGCGTGACGTCGCGGGCTGGTCCACTGGCGGGCGGACAGGCTCGTCAGGGCGTAGATCGTGAGCAGGTCCGCCGACAGGCTGAGCATGCTGCCGAGCGTCTGGTTGGGATTCGAGAAGGCCTGGGCGAACTCGGTCATGAGGGTGACGGTGAGGAGCACCACCAGGCACAGGCGCGCCCACCGCCGCCCGAGATAGGTCTTCCACGCCAGCAGGGCGAACATCGCGACGATGAGGGCGTAGTACGCCAGCAGCGCCACCGTGGTCGTGGTGCGCAAGTCGCTCTCGACGCTCTCGCCCAGCACCCCCGACACGTCTCCGGCCGCGAGCCGGACCACGGTGATCCCCACGGTGACGCCGAGCGCGATGGCGCCGAGCACCACGGCCGCGATGATCGAGAACGGGCGGCGACCCACGTCGTGGAGCGCGTCCAGGGGCTCGGGGACGAGCTCCTCGGGCAGGTTCGCGACGCCGGACACGTCCACGTCAGGCAGGTCACCGTCGGTGGCGACCACGTCCCCGCCACCGTTGCGGTGGTGGTAGCCGGTGGAGAAGTCCTCGATCACGGTGACGGACGACTCAGGAACGGCGTAGGCGACGGTGTCGACGATGTAGTCGCGCTCCACGTCGATGTCGCGATCGATCTTGTGGGTCACCTGCAGGGTGAACAGCGACAGGCCGACCGAGCGGTCGTAGGTGCCGGCGGCGAGCCAGTCGACCTGGTGCCCTCCGGGGAGCAGCCACCCCTCGGGACAGGGCCAGAAGCGCACGTGGTGCCGCTGGGCCGGGTTGCCCTCGACCTCCTGCTGGTAGGCGAAGGCCTGGATCTCGCCGAAGAGCAGCAGCGGTCTGACCGGCGCCTCTGGATAGCTGCGTCGGCTCAGCGAGGACGAGATGATCCGGGCGCTGGAGGTGAGGTCGACCGGGTCGGCGAGCACCCAGCCAGCGCGCTGCATGGATGCGTGGATCTGCTCGGCGCTGCCGGTGAACGCGAGGTTGACCGGATCTCCGAGGAGCCCATCGGTGGTGCGGGCCCGCCCGATGAAGTAGTCGGGGACGTACATCGTCGTCAGGATCCGGTGCAGTCGGGGGAGCGCCAGGTACGCCATGGCCGCCCAGAACAGCACCAGGTAGGACACGCGGACCAGGCTCGTCGTGCTCTCGCGCAGCAGCACGACGCCGAAGGCGAAGGTGAGGCCGGTCGTGACCGCGAAGAAGAGGTTCTCGATCAGGTCGACGAGGCGCCGGCCCCGGAGGCTGCCGTCGTTGACCTTGGTCGGTGGGTGCTCGTAGACGGGGGCCGGGCGGGTCACGGCTGCCGCTCGGCCCGCTGCTCCGCTGCCAGCTGGTCGGCGCACTCGCACTGGTGCCGGGCCGCGACGTACGCGTCGCGGACGTCCAGCCCCTCGCGCATCTCGCGCAGCACGGGCTCGACGAAGTTCGTGCGGTAGGCCGGGTCGGCCCCCGCGCTGGCGACGAAGCTGAGGGCGCCGAGTCCCGCGAGCACCAGGCACACCTGGACCATGGGGCGGTTGATCGTGTTGGGGAGGATGGCCAGGAAGCCCTCGAACTGGGCGGGCGCCTTGCCGATCCACTGCGTGGCGGTGCCCTCCGTGATCGACAGCGCACCGAAGGCGAGGAAGCCCACGAAGACCAGGATGGCCAGGAGGGTCACCTGGATCATGGTGACCAGCACGCTGACGAGCAGGACGTTGAACCGCTCGGCGCGGCGGACGGGGTGCGCCTCGGCCTCGGGGTCCTTGGCGTGGTCCTCCAGCATCCGGCCGAGCTCGTCGTTGGCGTTGCCGGCGGCCAGCGAGATGCTCAGCAGGGCGATCACGGCGACGGCGGCCCAGGTGCGCTGCATGGTCAGCTGCGCCGCCACCTGCCAGATCTCGGCGTTGTAGAAGAAGAACAGCATCGTCAGCATCAGCAGCGGGATGACCCGGCTGATCATGGGGCCGAGGGAGTCGAGCTCCCGCCAGGCGCGGCGCGCGGCCCAGCGGAGCATGGTGCCCATGCCCCAGTACGCCGCCGCCAGCACGAGCAGGGTCATGCCCAGCCGCTCCGGGACGGCCGGGCCGTGGCGCAGCGCCGGCAGCAGGTGCTGGGTGGCGAGGGCGACGATGGCGGCCAGGGACACCGCCGTGCCGACCACGCGCGGCAGCCGGCGCAGCACCAGGGACGAGATCCACCAGACCAGAGGGCTGGCGACGGCGAACATCAGGGCGACGCTGCCCGCGATCGCGCGGGGATCCTCCGCGGACAGGTCCTCGTCGCCCACGCCGACGAACAGGGTGTCGAGATAGCCGATCGACACGGTGACGACGAGTAGGCAGAGCAGGGCGGGCGCGCAGCGGGCGAGCAGGCCGCGTCGGCGGGCCCCGCTCTCCAGGACGAGCGGCAGACCGCGTCGTCGCAGCTCGCGGCGCAGCACCTCGAGCCGTTCGCTCGACGTGGCACCGGTCGACGCGGCATACCTGCGCTGGTCATCCCCCATGGGCCACATGGTGGCGCATGACCTGCAGTGTTCCGACCCACCATCGCGTATGGCGAGCCGGGGTCGTCCCCAACCACGGGCGGAGCTGGGGCGTCGTACGACGTGGAGCCGTCCGGGCAGCCTGGCGTCAGATCGACGCGAGCCGCCCGCCGGTGCCGATGATCACCCCCACGCGCGACGGAGATGCACCCGAATGATCGCTACGCCTCCTAAGGTGTCCCACATGACGCAGAGTAATCGGGGGGGCTTGGGGACGACGAGCCGGCTGCCCAAGATCGCCGGGGACGTGGTGACCTGGGGAGCCGTCTGGTCGGCGCTCTCGATCCTCCTGCAGGGATTCAGCTGGCCGATGTGGGTGGACGAGGCGTTCTCGCTGATCGCCGTCCCCACGTCGCCCAACCTGTTCGTCGCGGCGCTGCTGCTCATCGTCGGCGAGGCGCTGCACCGGCGGCTGCGGGTGGCCTGGTGGATCGTCGTGCTGTTCCAGGGGCTGGCGGCGCTGACCTTCCTGTCCGGGCTGGCGTTCGTGTTCTCCGACTTCGACGAGCTGATGAACGACGCCGAGCTGTGGGGCGACATCCCGCCCACCGTTGGGTTGAGCGGGTATGTCATCAGCACGATCGCCACCACCGTGATCTTCATTCTCTTCCTTCGTCGCCGTGCCGCCTTCCCCGCGCAGCGTCCTGCGGGGTCGCTCCGCGAGGCGCTGCTCACCCTGGTCGGTGGCCTGCTCGCGGTGCTGGCGCTGACGTTCGGCTTGTCCTGGCTGGCGTCCGGGACGCTCGCGGGGCCCGGTGAGCGGCTGTGGTGGTCCCTCCAGCGCACGCTGGGCCTGTCGCTGCCGTTCGGGCCCCAGGCCGGCGCTCACGAGGCGTCCCCGTGGCTGGGCACCCTGGCCGGCGTCCTCGCAGCGGGTGTCCTGCTGCTCGCGATCTGGCGCTTCATCCACTCCGCGCGGCGCGCGGAGCTGATGACCGCTGCGGAGGAGCTGCGCCTGCGCGCGCTGCTGGCCAGCAACGGCGAGCAGGACTCCCTGGCGTACTTCGCGACGCGGCGTGACAAGTCCCTCGTCTTCGCACCCGACGGGTCCGCCGCCATCGCCTATCGCGTGGTCGGCCCGTGTGCCTGGCCTCCGGCGACCCCATCGGGCCGAGCGAGGACTGGCCCAAGGCGATCAACGCCTGGCTCGAGCACGCGCGGCTGCACGCCTGGCACCCCGGCGTCCTGTCGGCGTCCGAGCACGGGGCCACGGCATACGTCGCTGCCGGTCTGCGCGCCCGCAACCTGGGCGACGAGGCCGTCGTCGACGTCGACCGGTTCACCCTCGAGGGGCGGGCCATGCGGCCGGTCAAGCGGGCCGTGGCCCGCGTGCGCGCCGCCGACTGCGACATCACGGTCGAGCGGCACGCGGACCTGCCCGCCAGCACCCTCGACGAGATCGTCCGCCTCGCGGAGCAGTGGCGCGGGGAAGAGCCCGACCGTGGCTTCTCGATGGCGCTCAACCGCCTCGGCGACCGGGCCGACGGCCGCTGCGTGGCCGTCATCGTGCGTGCCAAGGACGGGGCGATCTGCGCCGTGCAGTCCTTCGTGCCGTGGGGGACCCGCGGGCTCTCCCTCGACCTCATGCGCCGGTCGCCGGCCGCACCCAACGGCGTCAACGAGGCCATGGTCGCCGCTCTCGTCGAGGCCGCACCGGACCTCGGGGTCCGGCACGTCTCGCTGAACTTCGCGATGTTCCGGTCGGTGTTCTCCGGCGCCGACAAGGTCGGGGCAGGCATCGGCGTGCGGATCGCCGACCGCATCCTCATGGTTGCCAGCCGCTTCTGGCAGCTCGAGTCCCTCTACGAGGCGAACGCGAAGTATCTCCCGCGCTGGGAGCCGCGCTTCGTGTGCTTCGAGACCGTGGGGGTCCTGCCGCAGATCGGCCTGGCAGCCGGTGCCGCCGAGGGCTTCCTGCCCGGCCGCGTCGTCACCCCCGACCGGACCGGCGAGGACCTCACCGTCGTCGACGGGGGAGAGCCCCGACCGCTCGCGGACCTGATCCTCGACCAGGACCGCGACCTGCTCACCCCGCCCCGTCCCACGCGGCGCATCGGCGAGCAGCAGCAGGTCCGGCTCGACAAGCTGAACACGCTGCGCGAGGCCGGGATGGAGCCCTATCCCGTCGGGGTGCCCCGGACGTGCAGCGTCGCCGACGCCCTCACCCTCGTGGATGCCGCGGGCTCTCCCGGCGTGGTCTCCGTGACGGGCCGGGTGCGCGCCATACGAGACCTCGGTGGTGTGCTGTTCTGCATCCTTGAGGAGCACGGGGCCCGGATCCAGGGCGTCCTCGAGCGGGACGCCGACAACGGGCCGGACGTGCCGCTGTGGCGGCGCACGGTCGACATCGGGGACCACGTCTCGCTCACCGGGCGCCCCGGCCGCAGCCGCAACGGCGAGGCCTCGATCCTCGTGTCGTCGTGGGTCATGGCCTCCAAGTGCCTGCGCCCCATCCCGGACGCCCGCACCGGGTTCACCAACCCCGAGGCCCGTGCCCGGCAGCGCTATCTCGACCTCATCGTCAACGCCGAGTCCTCCGCCATGCTCCAGGCCCGCTCGCGCGCCGTGGCGGCCATCCGCCACGGCTTCGCTCAGCGCGGCTACATGGAGGTGGAGACACCGATGCTGCAGGCCGTCCACGGCGGCGCCAGCGCGCGCCCCTTCCGCACGCACATCAATGCCTACAACGCCGAGCTCTACCTGCGCATCGCCCCCGAGCTGTTCCTCAAGCACCTGTGCGTCGGCGGCATGGACCGGATCTTCGAGCTCAACCGCAACTTCCGCAACGAGGGCGCCGACGCCACCCACAACCCCGAGTTCACGTCGGTCGAGGCGTATGCCGCCCACGGTGACTACAACACGATGCGCGAGCTCACGCGCGAGCTGATCATCGAGGTCGCCACCGCCACCCACGGCGAGCCGGTCGCGGTGCGTCCCGGCGCCGACGGCACCGTGGAGCGGATCCGCCCCGACGGCGAGTGGCCCGTCATCAGCGTGCACGAGGCCGTGTCGCGGGCGGCCGGGGTCAACCTGACCTCGGCCTCCACGGTGGAGGAGGCCCGGGCCGTCGCCGACCGGCACGGCGTGCACTACACGCCGGCCATGACCTCGGGCGAGGTCGTGCTGGAGCTGTACGACGAGCTCGTCGAGGGCCAGACGACCTTCCCGACCTTCTACACGGACTTCCCGCTCGAGACGTCGCCGCTCACCCGGACGCACCGCACCGACCCCCGCCTCTCCGAGCGGTGGGACCTCGTGGCGTTCGGAGCCGAGATCGGCACGGCCTACAGCGAGCTGGTCGATCCGGTCGACCAGCGCCAGCGGCTCACCGAGCAGTCCTACAAGGCCGCCGCCGGCGACCCGGAGGCGATGGAGATCGACGAAGGCTTCCTCACCGCGCTGGAGTACGCCATGCCGCCGACCGGCGGTCTCGGCATCGGAGTGGACCGGCTCGTCATGATGCTGACGGGCGCGAACATCCGAGCCACCCTGGCGTTCCCGTTCACCAAGCCGTCCGAGCGCGGCTGACCCAGGTGCGGGGGCGGGCTCCGGCGCTCAGCCGAGGTCGACCAGGATCCGCTCGCGGCTCCCGGCATCGACCAGGTCGTGAGCCGCGGCGATCCGCTCCAGGGGGAGTGGGCGGGCGACGGGGATGGTGAGGGCGCCCGCCGCGGCGGCAGCCGTGAGCTCTCGGACGGCGTCGGCCCTGGCCTCGGGCGGGAAGTCGTCGCTGCCCAGCAGGCGGATCGTGAGGTTGTCGAACAGCATGGGCCAGAAGGGGATTCGCGGTTCCGCCTCGACGGTGCCGTAGGCCGCGACCACGCCGCCCTGCCGCAGCACCTCGGCGTCCAGCGCGACGTTGGCGGAGAACGCCACCTCGACGACGCAATCGACGCCCTCGGGTGCGATCGCACGGATCGCCGACGCGGGGTCGTCGTCCAGGGCGACGGCGTGGTCCACGACATCGAGCGCGGCGTTCAGGTCCGCGGAACGCCGCACGCTGCCGATCACCGTGGCGCCCCCTCGACGCGCCAGCTGCGCGGCGATGCGCGAGACCGCGCCGAGCACGCCGTGGACGAGCACCACCTGCCCCGCCACCGGTCCGTCGCCGTAGACGCTGCGGTGGGCCGTGATGCCGGGAATGCCCAGGCAGGCGCCGAGCTCGTCGCTCACCTCGTCCGGCAGATCCACGGCCAGGTGCTGCGGCAGGACGACATAGGTCGCGGCCGTGCCGTTCGCTCGATAGCTCTGGGCGCCGTGGACCCAGACCCGTCGTCCGACCCGGGCCGGGTCCACCCCGGGCCCGACCGCATCGACCACCCCGGATCCGTCGCTGTGCGGGATGACACGGGGACACGGCATGGCCGCTCCCGTCCAGGCGAGTCGCTTCTTGGTGTCGCCCGGGTTGACCCCGGACAGGCGGACCCGCACGCGCACCTCGCCCGGCCCGGGCTCGGGGTCGCGCAGCTCGCCCACGACGAGCACCTCCGCAGCCGGACCAGGACGGTCGTACCACGCCGCCCGCATCAGCCGACCTGAGCCCGCCGTGTCGCGCGCAGCACGATGTCGCTCTTGTGGTGGGACCCTGCGCCGAGGGCGACGTCGCGATCCCGCTGCTCGTGCACGACGACCTCCCACTCCTCGCCCAGCGCGGCGGCGACGTCCGCCGGGGCGACGTACTCGTCCGGGTCGAAGCCGTGGGAGAGCGAGAGCTCACGGTCGATGTCACCGTGGTGCACCACGAGGAGGGTCCCGCCCGGGGCGACCAGCTCCGCGAGGCGCTGCTCCGCGTCGTGGGTGGGCACCTTCATCAGGGCGGGATACATGGCGCTGACCAGGTCGAAGGACCCCTGCTCCAGATCGGCCTCGAGCAGGGGCGCGGCGACCCCGGTGATCGTCATGCCGGCCTGTCGTCCGGCTGCGAGGGTGCGCTCGACGGCCCGGGACGAGATGTCCAGCGCCGTGACCTCCCAGCCCTGGTGCGCGAGCCACACCGCGTCCGCGCCCTCCCCGCACCCCACGTCCAGCACCCGGCCAGGCGCAAGGTCCTTGCTCTCGACGACGAGCGCCTCGTTGGGGTTGCCGCTCCAGACCTGCTCTCCCGAGTAGCGCTCGTCCCAGTCCTCCGCGGTCTGCGCCATCGGCGCTGGATGGTGGTGGTGCTCCTCGTGCTCGCTCATGGCGCCATTGTGCCCTGCCCTCCCGCGGGGTCCCGTCTTCCGGTCAGAGGTCTCCGCGGGCGCTTCGTGTCAACGGCCGCTCCGCGCGTGCTTCGTGTCAACGGCCTCCACGTTCGGGCGCCCGCTCAGTAGCCCGTCCGACCGTCGACGGCCTCCCGCAGCAGGTCCATGTGCCCCAGGTGGCGGGCGTACTCCTCGATCAGGTGGGTCAGGATCCACCGGAGGTTGACCTGCTTGCCATGCCGGAGACCGCGGACCGGGGCGTCCAGGTCGGACCAAGCCTCGGCGTTGGCGCGGGTGATCGCCAGCTCCTGCTCGTATGCCGCGACGTCCGCCGCAGCCGTCGCGGTCGAGGCTCCGTCGAACACGGCATCAGGCTGCCCGGGCCGGGTGTAGCGGTCCTCGAACCCTGGCTCGTCCAGCAGCACCTTGCGCAGCCAGTAGGCCTCGACCTCGGTCAGGTGCCGGATGACGCCGATCAGGCTGAGGGTCGACGGTGGGACCGAGCGCCGGGCCAGCTGCTCGGTGTCGAGACCGGCGACCTTGAGCAGCACCGTCTCACGATAGAGCTCGAGCCAGGAGTCCAGGCCGACACGATCGCCCGCCAGCATCGGAGGGTCGCTGCGGTGATCGGCGCGCTCGGGAACGACGGCGGTGTCAGGCATGCCCGCACCGTAGTCGTGCGGACGACGCGGGCGCCAACAACCTGGGTCGGGGATCATGACCGACGATCTCGATCTTGGCCGATGCGCTCAACCGGTTGCACGGCGTGGTGGGGAGGTGTGCCGTCCGCCCGTCGGCGTGATCACGGTGAGCGCCCCGTCCGGGTCGAGGTGCCGGGCGAACCCGGGGGCCTCCATCGCGTAGTTGTGCGCCTCGCACATGCCGACTGCGTTGTCGGCGCTGGTTGGACCGCCCTCGGCGTACGGCTCGGCATGGTCGATGTGGCGGATGGGCGCGTCGCAGTAGGGGACCCGACAGGTCCCGTCCCGCCACACGACCAGCCGCCGCACGACCCCCGTGAAGGTCCGACGCTTCGCGTCGATGGAGGCCAGCTCGCCCGTCTCGGGATCCGCGTAGAGCCGGCGCAGCCACACGCTGGCGGCGTGACAGCCCTGTGCCTGCTCGCCCTCACTCGTCTGGCCGCCGAGGACCAGGGCTCGGGCCAGTGGACCGGGGATGGGCCCGTAGCCCGGGACGGTGGCGGCGTCGTCATCGCCGTCGAGGAGGGTGCGATCGGTCATGATCAGGCCCACCTCGACGTCGATCGTGTCGGTGGACCGCCCGGTCACCAGCTCGACGAGGGTGTCGGCCATGACTTGGGCCCGCGTGCGCTGGTCCTCGGCGCCGCGCGGCGCGTCAGCCGCCCGGATCAACGCGGCGTGCACGGCGACCCCCTCCTTGACCGGGAGTAGGGCGGTGAGCTGCACCATGCAGTCCGGGGCGGGGCGGGTGGAGACGTAGCGATCGGCGGCGGCCTTGGCCGCTGCCCGCATGGCGGCCTGCGGGTCCAGGGCGTAGGCGATCGCGCGAGCGCGCTTGCCCGCCTGGGCCCAGGTGAGTCCAGGCAGCTCGGCCGCCAGCTCCCGGTCAGCACGCAGGCGGTCGGCGCGGCTCAGCGGCGCCAAGGCGGTCACCACCTGAGCGGCCGTGCCCTCGTCGATCAGGCCGGCCGCGTGCAGCAGCCCGCACCGCGGCAGGTGGTGGCGGAGGCTGCGGGCGATGCCGAGGCGTCGTGACGCGGATCCGGCCGAGGCACGCGTGGCGAGCCCGACCTCGGCCGCGAGACCGGCGGGCGTCCGGTCCTCGGGCGTGCCCTGCTCCGCGCGGCGGGTCGCCTCGAGCCCGAGCATGACCCTCAGCTGGGCCGCTCCGGCCGCGTGACGGATCCGCTCCAGCAGGGTGAGCTGATCGACCGCGTCGGCAGGGTCGTCGCCGCCCTCGATCCGGCGGATCAGGTGCAGGATGTCCGGCAGCGTGCCCGGCACGGGGTGCTCGCCCCAGGACGAGCCGCGGAACGCGTCGTGCACCTCCGGTGCCAGCTCGGCCGTGGCAGCGCCCCCGATGGGCACCGCGTCGGCCGTGAGCTCAGGACTCATGGTCGCCTCCTCGTCGATCGACGGATCCCGCCCGGCGGACGGGATCCACGTGAGACGTGAGGGACGCGTGCAGCAGCACGGGTGAGGCGACGTCTTCAGGTGCTTCTCACCCTAGAGGCCACCACTGACAGACCCCCCCTCCCCCCCGGGGGTGTAGACCTCACCACCCACGACGACGGGCGGCTCGTGTCGACCGCCAGCGCGCGACCGTGCTGTCTACCTCGCCGCGTAGAGTCGCTCGTCCGAGCCGTCTGCTCCGCCCGACCCAAGGACCACGCCGTGCCTGACCGACCTGAGATCGTCTGCATCTGCGGCTCCACCCGCTTCGTGACCGAGATGCGCGCGGCCAACCGCGACCTGACCTTCGCCGGCGTCATCGTCGTCGCGCCCGGAGAGGCCGACGAGGTGGTCACGGACGAGCAGAAGGCCGCCCTGGACGCCCTGCACCTGCGCAAGATCGACCTGGCTGACCGGGTGCTGGTCGTCAACCCCGGCGGCTACGTGGGGGAGTCCACGCGCAGGGAGATCGCCTATGCCGAGGCCACCGGCACACCCGTCGAGTTCACCGATCCGGTATGACGGGCCGCCCGACCGGTTCCGTGACCCGCCCCGGCCGCCTTGGCCGCCTCGGCCGCCTCGGCCGGGCCAGGGCGCGCATGGCGTTCTTGGGCACCACGCCCCGGAGGTAGGGCTGACTGCGTGATCAGTCCGGGTAGCGGCGTGGCGTCCAGGCCACGACCTGCGCCTCGCCGCCGGGCCGACGCGTGACCATCCGCGTCTGCGACGAGCCCACGAGCAGCAGGGTCCGCATGTCGATCTCGTCGGTGGGCAGGTCCTCGAGCCTCAGGACGCGCACCCGCTCGGTGGGTCCTCCGACGTCGCGCGCGACGACCACGGGGGTGTCGGGGGAGCGCAGCGAGAGGGCGAGGGACTTGAGCTGCACGACCTGCTCGCGCCGCGACCGGGACGCGGGGTTGTAGATCGCGACGACGAGGTCCGCCGACAGCGCGGCACGTATGCGCGACGAGATGACCGACCACGGCTTGAGGCGGTCCGACAGCGAGATGGTGGCGTAGTCGTGGCCCAGCGGTGCACCCGCCCGCGCGGCTGCGGCGTGGGCCGCCGTCATCCCCGCGCAGACACGCACCGGGACGTCGAGATACGGCTCGTCGCAGGCCACCTCGAGCACCGCGGTCGCCATCGCGAAGACGCCGGGGTCTCCGGAGGACACGACGGCGACGTGCCGTCCGCGCCGAGCCAGGTCCAGGGCGAAGGCGGCGCGCTCCGACTCGACCTTGTTGTCCGACTCGTGACGGATCTGCCACGGCCGCACGGGAACTCGCTTGACGTAGGTCGTGTAGCCAACGAGATCCGTTGCGGCGGCCAGGACTCCGCGTGCCTCGGGGGTGAGCCACTCGGCGCCGGCCGGCCCCGTGCCGACGACGGTGACCGATCCGAGCGGCACCGGGGCGCCGATGGGGGCCACGGGGGCGGGTGTTTCCGGCATACGGCTCGGCAGCACGACCACCGAGAAGTAGGGCACCTCGGCGGGGTTCACGTCCCGCGCGGGCAGGGCCCGCTCGCCGGTCATCGTCGCGCGCTCGACGTAGATCGCGTCGTCGAGCCGACCCGCCCGCTCCAGGGCGTCACGGACGCGGCCGAAGGTGCGGCCGAGCTTCATCACGACAGCCGCGTCGGTCGACGAGATCGCCGCTGCGAGAGAGTCGTCCGCGAGCGTGCCGGGGATGACGGTCAGCAGCTCGGTGTCCTCGACGAGCGGCACGCCCGCGGCCGCGGCCGCTGCGGTGATCGAGGTGACGCCGGGGATGACGGTGGTGTCGTATGCCGCAGCCAGCCGCTGGTGCAGGTGCTGGTAGGAGCTGTAGGTGAGGGGGTCGCCGAGGGACAGCACGGCGACGGTCCGCCCGGCGTCCAGGTGGGACGCGAGGCGGACGCGGCACTGCTCGTAGAAGGCGGCCAGCTGGGCGTCGTAGTCGTCGCAGTCCTCCGTCGTGACGGGGTAGACGAGCTGCTCCTCGACGACGCCCTCGCGCAGGTAGGGGTCGGCGATCTGCCGAGCCGTCGACCGGCCGTGCCGGGCGGAGTGGTAGACGACGACGTCGGCGCTCTCGATCGCGCGAACCGCCTTGAGCGTCAACAGCTCCGGGTCGCCGGGCCCCAGGCCGACGCCGATCAGCCGACCGGCGGGGCTGGCGGGGCTGGCGGTGCTGGTGTCACGGGCGGATGGGAGGTCGGCCGGCATCACTCGACCTCGGACGCGATGGCGTTGAGCGCCCCGCAGGTGATGGCCGAGCCGCCGCGACGACCGTGCACGACGAGGTAGTCCAGGCCCAGGGTGTTGGTGGCCAGGGCCTCCTTGGACTCCGCCGCCCCGATGAAGCCGACCGGGATGCCGACGACCGCGGCGGGGCGAATCGCGCTGTGCTCCACCAGGTCCAGCAGGTGGAAGAGCGCCGTAGGAGCGTTGCCGATCGCGACGACGGCACCGTCGAGGCGGTCGCCCCACAGCTCGAGCGCGGCGGCCGAGCGCGTCGTGCCGAGATCGGCGGCGAGCCCCGGGACCCGCGGGTCGTTCAGGAGGCAGAGCACCTCGTTGTCGGCAGGCAGCCTCGTGCGCGTCACCCCGGACGCCACCATCTGGGCGTCGCACAGGATCGGCGCGCCGGCCTGCAGCGCGGTGCGAGCGCGCTGGATCACGCTGGGGGAGTAGGCGATGTCGTCCACCAGGTCGACCTGCCCGCTCGCGTGGATCATGCGCACCGCGACGTAGGCGACGTCCTCGGGCAGCTGGTCGAGCCGCGCCTCGCGCCGGATCGTGGCGAAGGACTGGCGATAGATCTCGGCGCCGTCCTTGATGTAGTCGTGCGTCACGCGATGCTCCCCGCGGTCGTCAGTAGGGCGATGGCCTGGCCGGAGGAGACCTTCTCACGACTGGGTCCGTCCTGGGGCGCGTGGGAGCCGTCGTGGAGGAAGAGCTCGTAGGCGTCGGCCTCGGACGCGACGACCGCGTGGTGCGGCGTGGAGGGGTGGCCGCACTGACGGGCGCAGCCGGACCACATCACGGGCAGGCCGTCCAGCGGCTGGGTGCCGAGGGAGTCGACGAGGTCGCGAGCGCGGGCCTGCACGTCGGCGTGCGACCGGGCGCACAGCGGCAGGCCGGTGCACGCGTGCACGTCCAGCCAGGGGTTGGTCGGGTCGGTGGCCCACCCGGTCCCGGCCAGCGCCGCGAGCAGGGACGGAGCCTCGTGACCAGGCACACCTCGTATGACGATCGCGTGCCACGGCGTCACGCGCAGCTGCCCGTCGCCGTGCTCGGCCACGTCGCAGGCGGCCCGCCACCCAGCGGTGGAGATCGCGGCCATCGGAGCCTTGGCGAGCACCGCGACCCCGCCGTCGCCGTCAGGGACGGCACCTGCGAGCCGCGGCTGCTGCGAGGCACGCCGCACCGCGTGGTCCGCGTGTCCCAGCGTGCCGCCGACCCGGTCGTGCAGGTCGTCGCGAGCGTCGGCGCCGAGGTCGTCGACGTTCCAGACCTCCTCGCCGTGGTCAGCGCGCACCGCCAGCCAGGTGCGGCAGACGTCGGCGAGCGTGGCTGCCACGGTGGCCGGGTCGGCGAGCGGGCCCACGGCATAGGTGTTCTCGTCGCGGCCCGAGCCCAGGGCGAGGACGAGCTGGTCGTGGTGGACCTGGGCCGTGAGGTCGAGCGGCAGCGAGGCGACGTCCCCGGTGCCGTCGTCCAGACCGACGAGGAAGCGACCGGCCAGGCCGACGAGCTCCGGTGCGGCACAGATGGCCTGGTCGAGCGCGCGGGCGACCGGGATGACGTCGGCCCGACCGTCGATGCCGGTCATCGGGCTGACGACGATGTTGCGGGTCCGCTCGTGGGTGCGAGAGGGCAGGAGCCCGGCCGGCTCGACGCGAGAGGGGAACTCGCCTGCCTGCGCCTCGTCGAGACCGCGCATCTGAACGTTGGCGCGGGTGGTGAAGAGCACGTGCCCGTCGCCGAGCTCGTCAGCAAGCTCGCCGACCAGGCGGGCCTGCTCGACCGTCATGGGTGATCCGGCGAGGCGGACGCGCGCGATCTTTCCGTCCGACGCCTCGAACATCCGCAGCGCCCCGGGGCACTTGTCCGGCACGGAGTGACGCTCGAGGACGGGTGGGACGGCAGAGCCTGTGGTCACCATGGTCGTCGAGCATAGTGACCGGGGAGCCACGCCCCGTGAGCGGGGTGGCGGGGCCCCGGGCGTCGTCATACGGGCTGCTAGGCTCCGGACCAGCCGGGACGACCGTCTCGGCCACACCGCTGACGGCATCAGCGGAGGAAGCCGGTGTGACTCCGGCGCGGTCCCGCCACTGTGTGCGGACCCGGGTGCTCCCCGCGGTCCGTGAGCCAGGAACTCCCGCCGTCTCCGCCACCCACGGGCGAGGACACCCGGGAGAGGACCCCATGCTGGCGTTGCTGTCCACGTCGGACACCGACCTGCGGAGCGCACGAGCGGCCGACGGCCCCGTGACCTGGCGCTATGCCAACCCCAACCGCGTCTCGATGCACGAGCTCGACGAGCTGCTGGACGGCACCGACCTGGTGGTCGTGCGTCTCCTCGGAGGCCGCCGCGCCTGGGAGGAGGGCCTGGACCACCTGCTGGCCGGCTCCCGACCCGTCGTGGTGCTGACGGGTGAGCAGGCCCCCGACGCCGAGCTCATGTCGGCCTCGACGGTCCCCGCCGGGGTGGCGGCGCAGGCCCACGCCTACCTCGCGCACGGCGGCGCCACCAACCTGGCCGAGCTGGGCTCGTTCCTGTCGGACACGATCCTGCTGACGGGGCACGGGTTCGCGCAGCCCGAGCCCGCGCCGTCCTGGGGGCCGCTCGACGACACCGTCGCGCTGGAGGCTCCCGAGGGTGACGACCGGCCGTGCGTGGCCGTCCTCTACTACCGGGCGCACCAGACGAGCGGCAACACGACCTTCGTGCGTGACCTGGCCGAGGCCCTCGAGGCTGCGGGCTCGCGCCCGCTCCCGCTGTATGTCGCCTCCCTGCGCGCTCCGGAGCCCGAGCTCATGCGGACCCTGCGCCAGGCGGACGCGGTCATCACGACCGTCCTCGCGGCGGGTGGGACCACCCCGGCCGCGGCCCAGGCCGGCGGCGACGAAGGTGCCTGGGACGCAGGCGCGCTCGCCGACCTCGACGTGCCGGTGATCCAGGGGCTGTGCCTCACGAGCAGCCGGGCGGAGTGGGTGGACAACGCCGACGGCACGACGCCTCTGGACGCGGCGACCCAGGTCGCGGTGCCGGAGTTCGACGGGCGACTCATCACGGTCCCGTTCTCCTTCAAGGAGATCGACGAGGACGGCCTGCCCACCTACGTCGCCGACCCGGAGCGCTGCCGCCGCGTCGCGGGCATCGCCCACGCCCACGCCCGCCTGCGTCACGTCCCGGTGGGGGAGCGGCGGCTCGCCGTCGTCCTCTCCGCCTATCCCACCAAGCACGCCCGCATCGGCAACGCCGTCGGCCTCGACACCCCGGCGTCGACGCTGGCCCTGCTGCGTCGCCTGCACGAGGGTGGTTGGGACATCGGCCCGCTCGCGGGCGAGGGATCCCTGCCGGGTCTCGAGTCCGGCAACGGCGACGACCTGATCAAGGCGATCATCGCGCGCGGCGGCTACGACCAGGCCTGGTTGACCGAGGACGAGCTCGCGTCGAACCCCTTGCGCGTCAAGGCCTCTGACTACCACCGCTGGTTCGCCGGGCTGCACGAGGACTTCCGCGCCGCCGTGACCGAGGCGTGGGGCGAGGCGCCCGGCGAGATGTACCTCGACACCTCGCGCGCACCGCGCTCCGCTCGTCGGGGGCGCAGCGACGACGCCGGGCGCGTGCGGGGCAACGACCACGGGGACCAGGGGGATCTCGTCTACGCGGGGCTGCAGGCCGGCAACGTCGTGGTCCTCGTCCAGCCTCCGCGCGGCTTCGGGGAGAACCCGATCGCGATCTACCACGACCCCGACCTCGCGCCGTCCCACCACTACGTCGCGGCCTACCGCTGGCTCGAGGCCGACCAGAGCGACGGCGGATTCGGCGCGCACGCCATCGTCCACGTCGGCAAGCACGGCAACCTCGAGTGGCTGCCCGGCAAGGGCGCTGCCCTGTCGGCCGACTGCGCGCCCGACGCAGTGCTGGGCGACCTCCCGTTCGTCTACCCCTTCCTCGTCAACGACCCCGGCGAGGGCACCCAGGCCAAGCGCCGCGGGCACGCCACGCTCGTCGACCACCTGGTCCCGCCCATGACCAGAGCCGACTCGTATGGCGACATCGCCCGCCTCGAGCAGCTCCTCGACGAGTACGCCACGGTCTCGGCCATGGACCCGGCCAAGGCGCCGGCCGTGCGCCAGCAGATCTGGACCCTCATCCAGGCCGCCCGCCTGGACCACGACCTCGGCCTGACGGGCCGGCCGGAGCTCGACGACACCGACGCCTTCGACGAGTTCGTGCTGCACGTCGACGGCTGGCTCTGCGAGATCAAGGACGTCCAGATCCGCGGCGGCCTGCACGTGCTCGGGCAGGAGCCCGTCGGCGAGGCCCGCGTCTCGCTCGTCCTCGCCATGCTCCAGGCCACCCAGATCTGGGGCGGCAACCAGCACCTGCCCGGGCTGCGCACCGCCCTCGGCCTGGACGAGTCCGCCAAGAAGCGCGGCGAGACCGACGACGTCGAGGCCGCCGCGCGAGCCCTGGTGGAGGGCATGGAGGCTCGCGGCTGGACCGCGGACGCCGTCGACGCCGTGCTCGCCGAGATGCCGGAGCGCCCGGGGGCCGATCGCGACGCCATACGAGCCGTCCTGACCTTTGCCGTCGAGGAGGTCGTGCCGCGGGTCGCGGGCACCGCCGGCGAGCTCGACGCCGTCCTGCACGCCCTGGACGGCGGGTTCATCCCGAGCGGCCCGTCAGGGTCCCCGCTGCGCGGCCTGGTCAACGTGCTGCCGACCGGCCGCAACTTCTACTCCGTCGACCCGCGGGCCATCCCGAGCCGTCTCGCCTACGAGACCGGGGTGTCCCTCGCCGACTCGCTGGTGCGGCGCTACGAGCAGGACAAGGGCGAGTTCCCCGCCTCCGTCGGACTGTCCCTGTGGGGGACGTCCGCCATGCGCACCGCCGGCGACGACATCGGAGAAGCCATGGCGCTCATGGGGATCCGCCCCGTGTGGGACGACGCCTCGCGCCGCATCACGGGTCTCGAGGCCGTCCCGCTCGAGGAGCTCGGACGCCCCCGCGTCGACGTCACGCTGCGCATCTCCGGGTTCTTCCGCGACGCCTTCCCGCATGCCGTGGGGCTGCTCGACGACGCGGTGCAGCTGGCCGCGTCCCTGGAGGAGGGTGAGAGCGACAACTACGTGCGCGCGCACGTCCAGGCCGACCTCGCGAGCGGCACCGAGCACCGCAAGGCGACGACGCGCATCTTCGGGTCGCGCCCGGGGACCTACGGCGCCGGTCTGCTGCAGCTGATCGACTCGCGCGACTGGCGCACCGACGCGGACCTCGCCGAGGTCTACGAGGTGTGGGGCGGCTACGCCTACGGCCGCGAGCTCGAGGGCGTCCCGGCGCGCGACGAGATGCGCTCGGCGTATCGCCGGATCCGCGTAGCCGCCAAGAACGTCGACACCCGCGAGCACGACATCGCCGACAGCGACGACTACTTCCAGTTCCACGGCGGGATGGTCGCGCACGTCCGTTCCATCACCGGGGACAGCCCCGAGGCCTACATCGGCGACTCGACCCGCCCCGAGCACGTCGCGACGCGCACCCTGGTCGAGGAGACCTCACGCGTGTTCCGCGCCCGCGTGGTCAACCCCAAGTGGATGTCCGCGATGCGGCAGCACGGCTACAAGGGCGCCTTCGAGATGGCGGCGACCGTCGACTACCTGTTCGGCTACGACGCCACGACCGGTGTGGTTGCCGACTGGATGTACGACCGCCTCACCAAGGAGTACGTCCTCGACGAGACCAACCGCGCGTTCCTCGCGGAGGCCAACCCGTGGGCGCTGCACGGCATGACCGAGCGGCTGCTGGAGGCGGTCGAGCGCGGGCTGTGGGAGTCGCCCGACCCGCAGGTGCTGGCCGAGCTGCGCGCGGCCTACCTCGACGCCGAGGGTGACCTCGAGGACGCGGCCGGGGCCGCGCGATGACGGCCGTCGACACCCAGGCCTTCCCGTTCAGCGCCGTCGTCGGGATGGACGACATGGGCCTGGCCCTCTGCCTGTCCGCCGTCTCGCCGTCCATCGGCGGCGTCCTCGTCCGCGGCGAGAAGGGCACCGCCAAGTCCACCATGGTGCGCGCCCTCGCCTCGGTGCTGCCCCCCGTGAAGGTCGTTGCGGGCGACCGGTTCTCGTGCGACCCCACCGCTCCCGACGCCGGGTGCCCGGACGTCGCGCTGCACGGCGACGGCGCGATCACGCGGCCCGTCCGCCTGGTCGAGCTGCCCGTCGGCGCGTCCGAGGACCGGGTGGTCGGGTCGCTGCACCTCGACCGCCTCCTCGCGAGCGGCCAGGTCGCCTTCGACCCCGGTCTGCTGGCGCAGGCGCACCGCGGCGTGCTCTACGTCGACGAGGTCAACCTCCTGCCGGACCACCTCGTCGACACCCTCCTGGACTCGGCCGCGATGGGGCGCGCCCGCATCGAGCGCGAGGGCGTGTCCGTCTCGCACGCAGCGCGATTCGTCCTCGTCGGCACCATGAACCCCGAGGAGGGCGAGCTGCGTCCCCAGCTGCTCGACCGCTTCGGGCTGGCCGTCGACGTCACCGCCTCGCGCGACCCCCGCGTCCGCGTCGAGGTCGTGCGGCGCCGCATGGCCTACGAGGACTCTCCCGTGAGCTTCATCGGCACGTATGCCGACCGCGAGGCCGCCCTCGCCGACCGGATCGCGGCGGCGCAGGACCGCCTGCCCCACGTCCGTCTCGGGGACCAGGCCATCGAGCGGATCGCCGCCATCTGCGCGGCCTTCGACGTCGACGGCATGCGCGGCGACCTGGTCACGGCGCGCACGGCGGTCGCCCACGCGGCCTGGTGCGGGCACGACGAGGTCGGCGCGGAGGACATCCGCGTGGCCGCCCGCCTCGCGCTGCCGCACCGCAAGCGGCGCAACCCCTTCGACGACGGCGGGGACCACGACCTCGAGGACATCCTCGACGACAACCTCCCCGAGCCGGACGGTGACGACGACGGGCCTGACGGCGGCGGCGACGGTGGTGGGGACGGCGGTGGAGACGGCGGTGGAGCCGACGACGATGGTGCCGACGACGATGGTGCCGAGGTCGATGCTGCCGACGGAGACGGCTCCCGGGACGGCGACCTCGACGGGGGATCCGGCGCCGAGACCCCTCCGCCGACCGGTCAGGTCCCGACGGATGACGGGCCCGGCGACGACGCCCCCATCCCGCCCAACCGCCAGGATCCGAGCGGCGACGCCACGGGAGCGGACCAGCAGGCAGACGACGACGGCGCGTCCGGCGGCCCGGCGCGTGGCCGCGGCACGACGGGGGAGCGGGCCGGATCGGCATACCGCGCAAGGCTGCTCACCCTGCCCACCGCGGGCACCGGTGTGGCAGGCCGACGCTCGACGGCCGACACGACGACCGGGCGCCACGTGCGCGCCGTGGCGCCCGACGACCCACGGGGACAAGGGATCTCGCTGACCGCGACGGTGCTCAGGGCCGCGTCCCGCGCGACGACGGCACGGGCCGTGGGCGACCCGCTGGGGGTGCGCCCGAGCGACCTGCGCCGCAGCGTGCGCCGGGGCAAGGAGGGCAACCTCGTCGTCTTCGTCGTCGACACGTCCGGCTCGATGGGCGCGGCCCAGCGCATCCGCGAGGTCAAGACGGCGTGCGTGTCGCTGCTGCTCGATGCCTACCAACGACGCGACAAGGTGGCGGTCGTGACCTTCGCCGGAGCGCGGGCCGACCTCGTGCTGCCCCCGACCACGAGCGTCGAGCTGGCCGAGCGACTGCTCGCACGGGTGCCGACCGGGGGGCGGACCCCGCTGGCCGAGGGGCTTCAGAGCGCCTACGAGGTGGTGCGCCGCGAGCACGCCAAGGACCCCCACCGTCGTGCGCTGCTGGTCGTGCTCACCGACGGACGCGCGAGCTCCGGTGGGCGCCAGGCGATCCCACGAGCCCACCGGGTGGCCGACGGCATCGCCCACGCGGGGATCGCCAGCGTGGTCGTGGACTGCGAGCAGACGCGGGCGGGCTTCCGCCTGGGGCTGGCTCGCGAGCTCGCCGGGCACCTGCGCGCCGAGCTGATCGACCTGCAGGGCGTGGCGGCCGAGGAGCTGGCCGGCGCCGTCCGACACCGAGACCGCCTCTCCACCAGCGTGACCCGAGCCCCGAGGAGCGTGGCCTGATGCCCCAGGGAGTCCCCACCACCGTCCCGCAGGACGGCCTCACCACGAGACAGCGCCGCAACCGACCGCTCGTGGTCGTGCACACCGGCGAGATGAAGGGCAAGTCCACCGCGGCCTTCGGGCTCGCACTGCGCGGCTGGAACCAGGGCTGGCGGGTCGGGGTCTTCCAGTTCGTCAAGAGCGCCAAGTGGAAGGTCGGTGAGGAGAACGCCCTCAAGGCCCTCGGCCGCCTCCACGAGCAGACCGGCGAGGGCGGCCCGGTCGAGTGGCACAAGATGGGCGAGGGCTGGAGCTGGACCCGCAAGGCGGGCTCCGACGAGGACCACGCCCAGGCCGCGCTCGAGGGCTGGCGCGAGATCCAGCGTCGCATCGCCGCCGAGGCGCACGACGTCTACGTCCTCGACGAGTTCACCTATCCCATGAAGTGGGGCTGGGTCGACGTCGACGAGGTCGTCGCCACGCTGCGGGACCGACCCGGCCACCAGCACGTCATCATCACGGGTCGCGACGCCGACCCCCGGCTCGTCGAGGCCGCCGACCTGGTCACCGAGATGACCAAGGTCAAGCACCCCATGGACGCCGGGCAGAAGGGCCAGCGAGGCATCGAGTGGTAGCCCCGTCGACGCGGCTGCCCCGCGTGGTGATCGCCGCCCCCGGGTCGGGCAGCGGCAAGACGATGATCACCACGGGCATGCTGGCTGCCCTGTCCCGCAAGGGGATCCAGGTGTCGCCGCACAAGGTGGGTCCCGACTACATCGACCCGGGCTATCACGCGGCCGCGTGCGGTCGGGTCGGGCGCAACCTCGACCCGCACCTGCAGGGCGTCGACCGCGTGGTGCCGCTGCTGCTGCACGGCGCGACGGTCCCGACCCTGGCGGACGTGGCGGTGGTCGAGGGCGTCATGGGGCTCTTCGACGGCCAGCTGGGCGCACGGGGATTCGCGTCGACGGCCCACATCGCGACGCTCACCGCCTCGCCCGTCGTCCTCGTCGTGGACGGCGCGCACACGTCGCGCTCGGTGGGCGCGACGGTCCTGGGCTACTCACGGTTCGACCCCGCGGTGCGCATCGCCGGCGTCATCCTCAACAACATCGCCTCGCCGCGTCACGAGGCCGAGGCGCGGGACGGCATCGAGGAGACGGGGATCCCGGTCATCGGCTGCGTGCCCCGCGTCCCCGAGGTCGTGGTCCCGTCGCGGCACCTCGGACTGGTCCCCGCCGCCGAACGTTCGCCGGAGGCCGCGGCCGCCGTCGACGCCCTCGCCGACATGGTGAGCGCGCACGTGGACCTCGACGCCTTCCTCGAGATCGCTGGTGCCGCACCGGATCTCGAGGGGGAGCCCTGGTCGCCGTCCGACGCGCTCGGCCCCCTGGCCGCGCCGGCCGGGTCGCGAGGACGCGTCGCGGTCGCCGGTGGACGGGCCTTCACCTTCGGGTATGCCGAGACCACCGAGCTCCTCGCCGCCGCCGGGCTGGCGGTGGAGGTCTTCGACCCGCTCGTGGACGCCGAGCTGCCCTCTGGCGTGTCGGGACTGGTCATCGGGGGCGGCTTCCCCGAGGTCCACGCGCTCGAGCTCGCCGCCAACGTGCCTCTGCTGCGGTCCATCCGGGAGCTGGCCGAGGCAGGAGCGCCGGTGAGCGCCGAGTGCGCCGGACTGCTCTATCTCGGGCAGACCCTCGACGGGCACCGGATGGCCGGCGTCCTGCCGACGCACGCGGAGTTCGGCCACCGTCTCACGCTCGGCTACCTGTCGGCGGTGGCGCTGACCGACTCGGTCCTCGGACCGGCCGGCGCCCGGGTCACGGGCCACGAGTTCCACCGCACGCAGGTCGTGTCCGGCGACACCGACCACGCGCCGGCGTGGGCGTGGGCCGACCGCGACGGCGGCCACCGGGCCGAGGGGGTCGTGCAGGGGAGCGTGCACGCGTCCTACCTGCACGTCCACTGGGCCGGGCAGCCGCACCTGGCCCGCTCCTTCGTGGGCCGGCTCACCGGTGCGCTGGTGGACGCACCATGACGACCCCCGACCAGCCCCCGCACCCCGCAGCTGGCCATCACGGCGACGTCGACGCGCGCGGCGCCCGCCTGGACCTGGCCGTCAACGTGGCCGTGGACCAGCCGCCGGCGTTCCTCGCCGAGGCGATCGCCCGCGAGATCCCGCGCCTGGCCGCCTATCCCGACGCCGCGCCGGCGACCGCGGCCCTGGCGGCCGAGCTCGGGGTGCCCACCGAGTGCGTGCTCCTGACCAACGGGTCCGCCGAGGCCTTCACCCTCGTCGCCCACCTCACGCGATGGCGCGCACCACTCGTCGTCGAGCCGCAGTTCACCGAGCCCGGGCAGGCGCTGCTGCACGCCGGGTCGGCGTTCACCGCCCACCTGCTCGACCGGGCCGACCGCTGGGCGCTCGACCCGGCCGCGATCGAGGCGGGATGCGGCTCCGCAGCGAGCCCGGTGGCGCCCGACCTCGTCGTCGTCGGCAACCCGACCAACCCCACCTCACGGCTGCACCCACGCGCCGAGCTGCTCCGCCTGGTGGATCCCGCCACCACCCCGCCCGATCGCGTCCTGCTCGTGGACGAGGCCTTCCTCGACGTCGCCACGGACCCGACGCAGACGCTGGTGCGGGACGCGGCGTCCGGCACCCACAGGACCAACGCCCCCCTGACCAGCGCCGGCCATTCCAACGCCGACCTGACCAACGCCGGCCTGACCAGCTCCGGCCATACCAGCGGCGACCGGACCAGGCCGATCATCGTGACCGGCAGCCTCACCAAGACCTACGGGCTGGCCGGCCTGAGGGCGGGCTACGTCGTGAGCTCGCCGGACGTCGTCCGTCGGCTGCGCGACCACCAGCCGCACTGGTCGGTGAGCTCGCTCGCCCTCGCCGCCGTGCTCGCCGTCTGCACCCCGCAGGGCCGCGACTTCCGCGACGCGCAGCGAGAGCGCCTGCGCCGCAACGCCGCCCACCTCGCCGACACGCTGCGCGCGCGAGGTCTGCACGTGCCCGTCGATCCTGACGGACCGTTCGTCCTCGCCCAGCACCCCCGCGCCGCCGCCCTGCGAGAAGGACTGCGGGCCAAGGGGATCGCCGTGCGACGAGGCGACACCTTCCGGGGGCTCGACGACACCTGGCTGCGGTTCGCCGCGCGAGACGCCGGCCCCGTGTCCGAGCTGGCGGGCGGCATACGGGCCGTCCTGGAGGAGATCCCATGAGCACCAACGCCTTCGACGACGCGCGACGCAGCGCCGTCTACGACGTCATCCGCGAGCGACGGGACATCCGCTCGACGTTCACCATGGACCCGATCGACGACGCAGCCCTGACGCGGGTGCTCGCCGCCGCGCACATGGCGCCGAGCGTCGGGTTCAGCCAGCCGTGGGACTTCGTGCTGGTTCGCGACGAGGAGCGACGACGGCGCATCCAGCGCCTCGCCCAGCGGCAGCGCGACCGGTTCGCCGCGAGCCTGCCGAGCGAGCGGCAACGGATGTTCGACGGGCTCAAGATCGAGGCCATCTGCCAGACCCCGCTCAACGTCGTCATCACCTGCGACCCCACGCGCGGCGGCCCGCACACCATCGGACGCCACGCCGACCCCCGGATGACGAGCTTCTCCACGGCCACCGCGGCCCAGAACTTCTGGCTCGCCGCCCGCGCCGAGGGTCTCGGCGTGGGCTGGGTGAGCTTCTTCGACCCGCACGAGCTGGCCCGCGAGCTGGGCCTGCCCGAGCACCTGGAGGTCGTGGCCTACCTGTGCGTCGGCCACGTCAGCGCGTTCCCGCCCGCCCCCGAGCTTCAGACGACGGGCTGGGCCCGCCGCCGGCCGCTCGCGTGGGCCGTGCATGATGAGAACTGGTCCACCCGCACCCTTCCCGGAGGAGCTCCCGTGTCCCTGCTCGACGAGACGATCGCCGCCATCACGCCTGCCGACGCCGCGGTCCTCGCGAGGGCGCAGGAGCGCCAGGCGCAGCTGACCAAGCCCCCCGGGGCGATGGGGCTGCTGGAGTCCACCGGCGAACGCGTCGCGGCGGCGTGCGGCACCTGGCCTCCGGCACCGCCGTCCCCCGTGGCCCTGGCGGTCTTCGCCGGCGACCACGGGGTGCAGGCCCACAGCGTCTCGCCCTGGCCGCAGGAGGTCTCCGTGCAGATGGCGGCCAACATCGCGACCGGCGGGGCGGTGTGCAACGCGGCCGCCCGCCAGGTCGGTGCCGAGGTCGACGTGATCGACGTGGGCCTGGCCACTGACCTGCCCGCCATGCCCGGCCTGCTCGTGCGCAAGGTCGCCCGCGGCACCGCCGACATGACGCAGGGCCCGGCCATGACCCTGGAGCAGGTCCACGAGGCCATCGAGGTCGGCATCGACGTCGCCCGCGACCTGGTCGCCCAGGGCAACCGCCTGCTCCTGGCGGGCGAGGTCGGCATCGGCAACACGACCCCGGCCGCCGCGCTGATCTCGGTCTTCACCGGGCGCGCGCCCGAGGAGGTCACCGGTCGTGGCGCCGGGCTGGACGAGGCCGGCCGCGCCGCCAAGGTCGCCGTCGTCGAGCGCGCCATCCGCACCAACGGCGCGACCAGCGAGGACCCCGTCGCGGCCCTCGCGGCCGTGGGAGGCCTGGAGCACGCCGCGATCGTCGGCTTCCTGCTCGCCGCCGCGGCGCAGCGCACCCCCGTGATCCTCGACGGCGTCATCGTCTGCTCCGCCGCGCTGGTGGCCCAGGCCCTCGCTCCCGACTGCGTCGACTACCTCGTCGCGGGGCACGCCGGCGTCGAGCCCGGCATCCTGGCCGCGCTGTCGACCCTCGGGCTCGAGGCCCTCGTCGACCTCGACCTGCGGCTCGGGGAGGGCACCGGCGCCGCCCTCGCGGTCCCGCACGTCCAGCTCGCCGTCCGCATGCTCACCGAGGTCGCGACCTTCGAGTCCGCCGGGGTGAGCGGCAAGGACGCCGAGGCCGGACGGGACGTGGCGGACGTCGAGGCCCACGCATGACCGCACCGGGCTGGCGGCTCGCCGGCGTCCCGGTCCTCGTGGCCGGTGGGGGGGCCGGGGCCTTGGCCGAGGTCGTCCAGCTGCGCGAGCGGGGCGCCGACGTCACGGTCGTCGCGCACGAGCTCGTCCCTGCGCTCGAGGACCTGGTCGACCGCGGCCTCGTCGCGCGCGGTGCGGACGTGACCGAGGCCGAGGTCGTGGCCGCCTCGCGCCTGGTCGTCGACGCCCGCACCCCCGCGGAGCGGTCCGAGGGGCCGGACGTGCTGCAGCTCGCCGCCGTGGCGGGCATCCCGGCATACGGCCTGGAGACGGACGGGCAGGCGACCGGGCAGGAGGCCGGGGAGCGCGCCGGCTCGGTGGTCCTCGTGGGCGGCGGCCCCGGCGACCCCGGACTGCTCACCAGACGCGGGTATGACGCCCTCTGGGCAGCCGACGTCGTCGTCACGGACCGCCTCGCGCCGGTGAGCCTGCTCGCCGACCTCCCCGCGCACGTCGAGGTCGTGGACGTGTCAAAGATCCCCCGCGGCCGCTTCACGCCGCAGGAGGAGATCAACCGCGTCCTGGTGGAGCACGCCCTGCGCGGACGACGCGTGGTGCGGTTCAAGGGTGGGGACTCGTTCGTGTTCGGGCGCGGCTACGAGGAGGTCCTGGCCTGCCGCGAGGCCGGCGTGCCGGTCGAGGTGGTCCCCGGCGTCACGTCGGCCGTGTCCGTCCCCGAGCTCGCCGGCATCCCGGTCACCAACCGCGGGACGGTGCAGGGCTTCACCGTCGTCAGCGGGCACGCGGCCCCCGACGACCCGCGCAGCACCGTCGACTGGGACGCCCTCGCGCGCGCCGGCACGACGATCGTCGTCCTCATGGGCGTGGAGACGCTGCCGCGGATCGCCGTGGCGCTCCTGGCCGCCGGCCGTGACGACCGGACGCCCGTCGCCTGCGTCATGGACGGCGGGCTGCCCTCGATGCGCACCGTTCGCACCACCCTGGCAGCCCTCGCCGCCGACGGTGTGCCGGAGGGTCTGGTGCCCCCGGCGGTCACCGTCGTCGGAGACGTCGCCGCACTGTCCTGAGCGCCCACCGTGCCACCGCCCGGACTAGGGTTGGCGCCATGAGCAACGACGCCTACACCTGGTCCTACCTCGACGCCGAGGGCCGCCCGACGACCTCCGAGGCGCTGCCGGCGCTGACCTTTCCCAGCCAGGGCGAGGCCGAGGCGTGGTTCGCCCAGGAGTGGGAGGACGTCAAGGCCGCGGGCGTCGACGCGGTGACGCTGCTGCGCGGCGAGGACGTCGTCTACGGACCCATGTCGCTGCAGGCGATGGGGGAGTGACGGTGGCCGACCCGCTGCCCGCCGACCTGGCCCGCTCCCTGCAGCACCTGGTCGGCACGGCGCAGTACGAGTGGCGCAGCCCCGGCGTGAGCGCCGGGGTGGTGCGGGACGGGCGCCTGGTGTGGTCGACGCACGTGGGCTCGGCCCGGCTGGACGGGGAGCTCGTCCGCGGCGCCGAGGACGGTGATCGGGGCGCCCCCGCGCGCAACGCCGTCGACGACACCCAGTACCTCATCGGGTCGGTCACCAAGACCTTCAGCGCCGTCACCATCATGGCGCTGCGCGACCGGGGCCGGCTGTCGGTCGAGGACACGCTCGACGACCTGCTGCCCGGCACGCCGTTCGGCGACCTGACGCTGCGGTCGCTGCTTGCCCACGCCTCCGGCCTGCAGCGCGAGCCCGCCGGCCACCTGTGGGAGTCCTTCGAGGCCCCCGACGAGGACGGGCTCCTGCGTGACCTGGTCCGCGCCGAGCGCGTCCTGCCCCCGCAGCGGGCCTTCCACTACTCCAACCTCGCCTACGCGCTGCTCGGGCAGGTGATCGCCCGGGTCGAGGAGCGACCCTGGCAGGACGTCGTGCGCGAGGTCGTGCTCGACCCGCTCGGTATGACGCGCACCGGTCTCGTGCCGGACGAGCAGGACCGGGCGCACGGCTACCAGATCCACCCGCACGCGCGCACGGCGACCCTCGAGCCGGTGATCGACCTGCGCTCGACCGCCCCGCTCGGCGGCCTGTGGTCCACCGTCGCCGACCTGGGTCGTTACGCCGCGTTCTGCTCCGACCCGGGACGCTTCGACGTCCTGGCGCCGGAGACGGTCACCGAGATGTGCAGCCCGGTGATCATGGCGGACCCCGACGACTGGACCACGGGCCAGGGGCTGGGCTTCGGACTCTTCCGCCGGGGCGAGCGCGTCTTCGCAGGTCACGGTGGCGCCATGCCCGGCTTCCTGACCGGCCTGCGCTTCCGGCCCCGCGACCGGGTCGGGGCCGTGGTCTTCGCCAACGCGACGTCCGGCCCGGCTCCCCTCGGCCTCGCGACCGACCTGCTGTGCGCCCTGCTGGACCACGAGCCCACCACGCCCTGCGTGTGGACGCCGTCGCGGCGGGACGACGAGCGTGGCGAGCTGCTGGGGCGGTGGTGGAGCGAGGGCTCGCCCCTGGACTTCGAGATCCGGGGGGACGCCCTGTGGTCCACGATGCCGGGGTCTCGCGGCGCCCTCGACGACACGCGCTACGAGCAGGTGGACCGCGATCTCTACCGAGCGGTCGAGGGACGCGAGCGCGGTGAGCGCCTGGAGCTCGTCCGCGACGCCGACGGACGGATCACCAAGCTCTACTTCGCGACCTACGCCGTCACGCGCGAACCGCTGGCCTTCGCCGAGCTCCAGAGCAGGTAGCGGTAGCGACGAGCGATGCTCGCTGTGGTCCGGCGCCGGTCCTCAGGAGGGCCTGAGCAGGTCCTGACCAGGTCAAGGACAGGTCTAGAGCACCGGCCCGCGGCCCTCGCCGCGACGCCCCACGAGGTGCATCAGCGTGCCCATCCGGCGATACGGCTCGGTGCGGCCGAGGCGCTCCTCCACCGCCAGGATCTCGGCGAGCTCGGCCGGGTCCTCGGGGACCGGGGTGTCGACGGCCACGCCGTCGGTGAACGTCCGGATGCCGTACCAGTACTCCAAGGAGCACCGGATCCCGCCGAAGAACGCGCCGAGCCGCTCCAGCGAGTCGGCGCGGCAGTCGACACCGAGCTCGTTGGTGTAGCGCGGGTCGCGCCGGTCCCACCCTGACCGGTCGACCTCGTCCAGCACCGTGCGCGCCTGGGCGAAGTCGCCGCGCAGCACATGTCGCCAGGCCATGGCTCCGGCGTTGCGCGCCACCACGGAGACGATGCCGTCCACGTGGACCCGGCGTCCCAGTGCACGGAGGGCGGGGTTGGGGTCGTCGACATACATGAGGACGCCGTGGCAGAGCACGGCGTCGAAGGTGCGGCCCTCGAGGGCCGCCATGGTGTCCAGGGCCTCGAGCGAGCCGTCCAGGACCGAGATCCGGCCGCGGACGGCCGCCGGCTCGGCGGCGAGGGCAGCCTCGCAGGCGGCGCGCATCTGGGGGTCGGGCTCCACGGCGACGACCTCGTAGCCCTGGCGGGCGAGGTGGATCGCCTGCGTCCCCTGGCCGGCGCCCACGTCGAGGACGCTCGCCGGGGGTAGGGCGAGGTGCACCTCGAGCTGGCGGCGGACGAGCTCCTGGCGCACGACGTTGCGCAGCAGCCCCTGGCGGTCGAGCCAGCGGTCGCGACCGGCGTCGAAGCCCGCCTCGGTCACCGGGGCTTCTCGCCCCGCTTGACCTGCGCACGAGGCACGCGCGTCGGGCGCAGCTGGAAGGCGCGCATCCCGGAGTAGAAACCGGCGCGCGGGGGCCAGATCTCGCCCGGGTGGGTGGCCGCGAACTTCCGCTTCATCGCGTAGTGCACGAGGGTCTGCTCGACGACGCCCAGCAGGATGACGCCGTAGGTCAGGACCATGACCGCCGTGATCAGGCCGGGGTTCTTGAGCTGCCCCACCAGCAGCGACAGGATCATCGCCACGATCAGCGCGGGCATCGTGAACTCCGCGATGTTCCACCGCGCATCGATGTAGTCGCGCATGTAGCGGCGCGCCACGCCCCGGTCGCGGGGGAGCAGGGCCCACTCCTCGCCGCGCATCATGGCCTGCTGCTGCTTGGCGCGCTCCTCGCGGGACACGGCGCGGTCGCGCTGCGCGGCGGCCTTGCGGTCCGTCTCGATGAGCGGTCGCCGCCGGGCGGCCTCGGCCTCGCGCCGCTTGGGCGTGGGGCGGTTCTTGGCCCCGGGGCGGTCCGTGTGGGCCTGCTCCTCGAGCTGCTCGAGGGTCGCGGCCTCGGTCTTCTTGCGTCCTAGCACGAGGGTCAGCCTATCGGCCCACGAGGTCGCCGGCCGCACGGCTCACGGACGCCCGCTCGCCCGACGGTAGGCTCGACCTCGCCGATCGCCCTGCCGAAGGAGTCCTCGCATGTCCGTCCGTCCCGTCGTGATCTACGGCGAGCCCGTGCTGCACCGTCGCGCGGAGGCGGTGACCGAGTTCGACGACGCCCTCCGGGAGCTCGTCGAGGACATGTACGCCACGATGGACGCCGCCAACGGCGTGGGCCTCGCGGCCCCCCAGATCGGTGTGGGGCTGCGGATCTTCACCTACGAGATGGCCAACGACGACGGCGTGCCGCACCGCGGGGTGGTGATCAACCCCGTGGTCACGACCTCCGGCAAGCCGTCCGAGGACCCGGACCCGCACGACGACGCCGAGGGCTGCCTCTCGGTCCCCGGCGAGTCCTTCCCCCTCGTCCGCCCGCTGCGCGCGCACGTCATCGGGCAGGACGTCGAGGGCAACCGGCTGGAGTGGGACGCGACCGGCTGGTTCGCTCGATGCATGCAGCACGAGTACGACCACCTCAACGGCACGTTGTACGTCGACCGGCTCGAGGGGCGCTGGGCCCGCAAGGGCAAGCGGATGCTCAAGGCGAACGGCTGGAACGTCCCCGGGCTGACCTGGATGCCGGGCGTCGACGCGGATCCCTTCGGTCATGACGACGTGGACGCCGACGGCGACGTCGAGATCGTGGAGGGGGCCCGGGGGTCGGACCAGGTCACGGTCCCGGAGGGCGGGGAGACCGAGCGCCGGTGAGGATCCTCGTCGCCCCGACCGCCTACCGCGGCACCCTGACGGCCGCCCTGGCCGCGGACGCGATCGCGCAGGGCTGGCGTCGTGCCGCGCCGCACGACCAGGTCCAGACCCTGCCGCTGTCGGACGGCGGCGAGGGCTTCGTCGACGTGCTCAGCAGCCTGCCCGGGGCCAGGACCTTGGCCACCACCGTGCGGGGCCCGCTGGGTGGGGAGGTGCCGGGCGTCGTGCTGCTGCTCGACGGCCCGAGAGGGACGGTCGCGTATGTCGAGGCCGCCCAGGCCTGCGGCCCCGCCCTCCTGCCGGCCGACAGCCGCGACCCCTGGCGCACCTCGTCCCACGGTGTGGGGCAGCTCGTGCGCGAAGCCATCGCGGCCGGCGCGTCCTCGGTGGTGATCGGTGTCCGGGACCTGCTGTGCAACGACGGTGGCTATGGCCTGTGGTGTGCCCTCGCCCGTCGACCGTCCCCCGACGATGGGCTGCCAGCTGGACCTCAGCACGAGGTCGAGGGTTTGGACTGGCTCGGCGACCTCCGTGGATCTCTGATCGAGGCCAAGGTCGAGCTCGTCGTGGCCACGCCGGACGAGCTGCCCCTGCTCGGGCTCCAGGGCACCTCGGCCCAGCAGGGACCGTCTCGAGGGGCGACCCCTGAGCAGGCCCAGGCCCTCGAGCGGAGGCTCGGAGCTCTCGTCGACGCCGTCGGACGTGTCGTCCCCGGCCCGACCGACCTGCTCACCGGCAGACGCCATCGTGTGGACAAGCTGGCGGGTGCAGGTGCGGGCGGGGGGATCGGCTATGCCGTGCTCGTCCTCGGCGGGACGGTGCAGCCGGTGGGCGAGGTCCTCGCCGCCGCGCTCGACCTCGACGATGCCGTGGCCGCCTGCGACCTGGTGGTGACGGGGGAGGGCCGGCTGGACTGGGCGAGCCTGCGCGGCCGGGTGCCCGCCGTGCTGGGCGAGACGGCGCTGCGCCACGCGCGGCCGGTGGTCGTCATACCCGGTCAGAGCCTGGTCGGGCGCCGGGAGTGCGCGGCGATCGGCGTGACGGGCATCTATCCCGTCGCCGACTCGATCACGGCCGTCCCCCGGGCGATGGCGGATCCCGCGGGCAGCCTCACCGCACGCGCCGAGCGGGTGGCCCGCACCTGGTCGCCCGCGCCGCCGAGTACATCGGCGTCCGGCACCACGCCGCCCGGCTGACGCCCGGCTGACACCCGGCAGTCCTCTGCCGTCGCGCCCCCACATCTCGTCCGCGCGCCATTTCCGGGAACACGGAGCCGTGTGCGAAGGTTGTTGTTCGTATCCCGCCGACCTGTGCGGGGGATCCCGAACCATGGAGGAGACTGCTCATGAGTCTTCAGGACGACACCCAGACGCGCGCTGACTCGGTCGACGCTGCCACGCACGGGGTGCAGCTGACCGACGTCGCCGCCGTCAAGGTCAAGAGCCTGCTCGAGCAGGAGGGCCGCGACGACCTCCGGCTGCGCGTGGGCGTGCAGCCCGGCGGCTGCTCCGGTCTCATCTACCAGCTCTACTTCGACGAGCGCACCCTCGACGGTGACCTCGTCCGTGACTTCGACGGTGTCGGAGTCGTGGTGGACCGGATGAGCGCCCCCTACCTGGACGGCGCGTCGATCGACTTCGCCGACACGATCGAGAAGCAGGGGTTCACCATCGACAACCCCAACGCGGGCAGCAGCTGCGCCTGCGGCGACTCCTTCAGCTGAGCCGCACCCGCAGCACCACGAGCGGCACAGCACCACCAAGCACGTCGAGCGCCCGAGGGGCGGCACCGCGATCTCGCGGGGCCGCCCCTCTCGCGTCGCTCCGGTAGGGTCGGCGCGTGCAGATCCTCGTCACCGGGTCCATCGCGACCGACCACCTCATGACCTTCGAAGGCCGCTTCGCCGACTCCCTGCTCGTGGAGCAGCTGGACAAGATCTCGGTCTCCTTCCTGGCCGACCGCCTCGACATCCGGCGCGGGGGCGTGGGTGCCAACATCTCGTTCGGACTCGCCGCCCTGGGGCAGCGCCCGGTCCTCGTCGACGCGGTGGGCAAGGACTTCGCCGACTACCAGACCTGGCTGGTGGACCACGGGGTCGACTGCGACCACGTCCACCGCTCGCAGGACCAGCACACGGCGCGCTTCGTGTGCACGACCGACCGCGATTTGGCCCAGATGGCGACGTTCTACGCCGGCGCGATGAACGAGGGCAACCGCATCGACCTGGCCCAGGTCGTCCGCGAGCTGGGTCAGGTCGACCTGGTGGTCATCGCCCCCAGCGACCCCGCGCGCATGACCCGGCACACGCAGCAGTGCCGCGAGCTCGGCGTCCCCTTCGCCGCGGACCCGTCCCAGCAGCTGGCGTTCATGGACGGCCCGGCCATCCGCGGGCTGATCGACGGTGCCGACTACCTGTTCACCAACGAGTACGAGCTGCACCTCGCCGCGCAGAAGACCGGGTGGACCGTCGACGAGATCACCGACCGGGTACGGGTCCGCGTGACGACGCGCGGCAAGGACGGCGCCGAGATCATTGCCCGTGGCCAGGAGCCCGTGCGGGTGGCGGCGGCGCTGACCGAGACGGTCGTCGACCCCACGGGCGTCGGTGACGCCTTCCGGGCGGGGTTCCTGGCCGGCGTCGCGGCCGGCCTGGGGCACGAGCGGTCGGCCCAGCTGGGCTCCATGCTCGCCACGCACGTCCTCGAGACCACCGGCACCCAGGAGTACCACCTCGACCACGAGGGCTTCTACGCCCGGCTGGCGGACGTCTACGGCCAGGATGCCGCGGACGAGCTGGCCGCTGCGGTCACGCTGAGGTGACCCCGCCGGTCGAGCCGCCGCCGAGCCCCTGGCACCTCACGCTGGACGGCGCCGAGCCGGGGGAGGACGTCGTGGGCGTCGGCGCCGACCTGAGCCCCGGGACGCTCCTGGCGGCCTACCGCACCGGCATCTTTCCCATGGGTCTGGGGGAGGGCGGGCGAGGGCCGCTCGGCTGGTGGTCCCCGGACCCGCGCGGCGTCCTCGAGCTGGGTGACCTGCGGGTCAGCCGCTCCCTGCGCCGTTCGTGCCGGCGCCTCGAGGTGCGCGTCGACACCGCGTTCGACGAGGTCGTGGCCGGCTGCGCCGATCCCTCCCGCTCGGGGAGGTGGATCACGCCGGCCGTGGCCCGCGCCTACTCCGAGCTGCACGGGCTCGGCTGGGCGCACAGCGTCGAGGCATGGGACGGGGGCGAGCTCGTCGGCGGGTTGTACGGCATCGCGGTCGGGGGTCTGTTCGCGGGGGAGTCGATGTTCCACCGGACGACCGATGCCTCCAAGGTCGCGCTCGTCGGGCTGGTCGACCTGCTCACGGCTGACCTGGAGGACGTCCGCGCGTCCGGCGGTGACCGCCTGGTCGACGTTCAGTGGAGCACCCCCCACCTCGCCGGGCTGGGGATCACGGAGGTCCCGCGGGCGGCCTACCTGGCTCGCCTGCCCCGGCTCCTGCGGAGCCCGCTGCCGGCCGTATGGCGCTGAGCCGCCCCGAGATCCGGGGTCGGAGCAGTGCGGCGCGACTCACATCACGAGTTGCCGAGCAACGGGTCCACGCGGCGTGTGCGGGGAGGCGATCTGGGCCATTCACAGGGTAGGGTTCGAGTTGTCTGTTCCCTGTATGAGTGCTTCACCATGTCGGAAGGTGCGTCTGTTGCGCAGGCACAATGACTCATCGCGAGCAACCAAGCGCTCCCGTCTCCTGACGGGCGGCCTGGGTCTCGTGGTACTGACCACGCTGTTGAGCGGGTGCAGCGAGGCCGCGCAGCGCGGTTTCCTCCCCCGCGGAGCGACGACCTCCACGCAGCGCATCGAGAGCCTCTGGGTCTGGTCGTGGATCGCCGCGCTGGTCGTGGGCTGCATCGTCTGGGGCCTGACCATCTACTGCATGGTCGCGTTCAAGCGCAAGAAGACCGACACGGGCTACCCGGCGCAGCTGCGCTACAACGTCCCCGTGGAGATCTTCTACACCGTCGTGCCGATCCTGATGGTGGGCGTGCTGTTCTTCTACACCGCGCGCGACGAGGCTGCGCTGCTGGACACGACCAAGAAGCCCGACGTGACCGTCAATGTCGTGGGCAAGCAGTGGAGCTGGGACTTCAACTACGTCGAGGCCAACACCTACGTGGCCGGCAAGCAGGCCAAGCTCGACGGCAAGCCCGGCGCCGAGGCGGCGCTCCCGACCCTGGTCCTGCCCGTCGACAAGCGAGTGGAGTTCGTCCTGACCAGCCGCGACGTCATCCACTCGTTCTGGGTCCCGGCCTTCCAGCAGAAGCTCGACATGATCCCCGGACGGGTCAACAAGTTCCAGGTCGTCCCCGACCGGATCGGTGACTACAAGGGCAAGTGCGCCGAGCTCTGCGGCGCCTACCACTCGGAGATGCTGTTCAACGTCAAGGTCGTCTCCCAGGCGGACTACGACAAGCACATCGCCGACCTCAAGGCTTCGGGGCGCACCGGTCAGCTGCCCAACGGTCTCAACCGCGAGAAGCTCGAGCCGGCCGAGCAGGCCAAGATCCCGACGACGCAGGGGAGCAGCAACTGATGGCCACCGCAACCACGACCCGTGAGCCGCAGACGCCCCGACAGATCCGGGACGAGCGACGCAAGAAGTCGATCGGCACGCAGATCGCCAACGTGCTGACGACGACCGATCACAAGGTGATCGGCAACATGTACTTCGTGACCTCCGTCGCGTTCTTCATGATCGGCGGGCTGCTCGCCCTGCTGATCCGCCTCGAGCTGTTCGGCCCCGGGCTGCAGATCGTGGACAACCCCGAGCAGTTCAACCAGCTCTTCACCATGCACGGCACGATCATGCTGCTGCTGTTCGCGACGCCCCTGTTCGCCGGTTTCGCGAACGCGCTGGTCCCGCTGCAGATCGGCGCACCGGACGTCGCCTTCCCGCGGCTCAACGCGCTGGCCTACTGGATGTACCTCTTCGGTGGCCTCGTCGCGGCGTTCGGCTTCCTCACCCCCAACGGCGCGGCGTCCTTCGGCTGGTTCGCCTACGCTCCGCTGTCGGACGCGAGTTACAGCCCCGGCCTGGGCGGTGACCTCTGGGTCTTCGGCCTCGCCCTCGGTGGCTTCGGCACGATCCTGGGTGCCGTCAACTTCATCACGACGATCCTGTGCATGCGTGCGCCGGGCATGACGATGTTCCGCATGTCGGTGTTCACCTGGACCGTCCTGGTGACGTCGCTGCTCGTCATCATGGTCTTCCCGGTCCTGGCCGCGGCTCTCTTCGCGCTCGGCGCGGACCGCAAGTTCGGCTCGTTCATCTTCTCGCCGGACAACGGCGGCCCCGTGCTGTGGCAGCACCTCTTCTGGTTCTTCGGCCACCCCGAGGTCTACATCATCGCCCTGCCGTTCTTCGGCATCATCAGCGAGGTCATCCCGGTCTTCTCCCGCAAGCCGATCTTCGGCTACAAGACCCTGATCTTCGCGACCGTGGCCATCGCCGCCCTGTCGATGTCGGTGTGGGCCCACCACATGTACGTCACCGGCCAGGTCCTGCTGCCCTTCTTCTCGGTCATGACGATGCTCATCGCCGTCCCGACCGGCGTGAAGTTCTTCAACTGGATCGGCACGATGTGGGGTGGCTCGCTCACCTTCGAGACCCCGATGATCTGGGCGATCGGCTTCATCGTCACCTTCTGCTTCGGCGGCCTGACCGGCGTCATCCTCGCGAGCCCGGCCATGGACTTCCACCTGTCCGACTCGTACTTCGTGGTCGCGCACTTCCACTACACGGTGTTCGGCACGGTCGTCTTCGCGATGTTCGCCGGCTTCTACTTCTGGTGGCCCAAGTTCACCGGCAAGATGCTCGACGAGACGCTCGGCAAGGTTCACTTCTGGATGCTCTTCATCGGCTTCCACGGCACCTTCCTCATCCAGCACTGGCTGGGTGTCGAGGGCATGCCGCGCCGCTACGCGGACTACCTGCCCGAGGACGGCTTCACCTTCTTCAACCAGATCTCGACGGTCTTCGCCGTGATCCTGAGCCTGTCGATGCTGCCCTTCCTCTACAACGTCTGGCACACCGCGCGCCACGCGCCCAAGGTCCTGGTCGACGACCCGTGGGGCTACGGCGCCTCGCTGGAGTGGGCCACGTCCTGCCCGCCGCCGCGGCACAACTTCGACAGCATCCCGCGGATCCGCTCCGAGCGTCCCGCGTGGGACCTGCACCACCCGGACTCCGAGGGTGCCCACCCGCAGGCCGACCCGGCCACCATGCAGCGTCTCGGCACGGACTCCGGCCGGCGTGACGGTGCGACCTCCACCGCCGCGCACCGAGAGGACCGCCACTGATGCGCACCGCCGTCAAGCTCTTCACCATCCTGGGCTTCTTCTTCCTGCCGGTGGGCATCATCTACGGCTTCGTGACCAGCTGGTCGGAGCCGGTGGGTGTCGTGGCGCTGCTGCTGCTCGTGCCCGAGATGTGGATGTCGGCCTTCTACATCCACGCCACGGCCAAGCGCCTGCCTGCGGTCGGTCCCGAGGACAACCCGCGTGGGGAGATCGCCGACGCCGAGGGTGACTACGGCTTCTTCGCCCCCAAGTCCTGGTGGCCGATCATGCTGGCCGGCGCGGCTGCCCTCATGTTCATGGGCATCGCCGTCGGTTGGTGGTTCTTCCTGCTGGCCGCGGGCCTCGGGATCATCGGCCTCATCGGCTGGGTGTTCGAGTTCTTCCACGGGGAGCACGCGGTCTGACCACGTGCAACCTGCCGGGCCCCGGGGACGTCATGTCCTCGGGGCCTGTGCGCGCGCTCGATGCGTTTGGTCGAGCCGTCGCGCAGCAGCGGTCTCCCGGTCACGATCTGGCCACCGTGTGACCGTCGGTCACTCTCGGTCACATTTGTTCGACTAGCCTGGGCGGGGATCCAGGACGTTCACTCAGGGGGAGATCCACGCATGTTCCGGACGACGCGCGCCGACGCGACGACAGCTCTCGCGGTCACCACGGCTATGACGGCACTGACGGCCCTGGCGGGCTGCTCCGGGGGCCAGACCGCATCGGGGGGTCCAGCGGCACGGTCTGCGACCCCGAGCGCCTCACAGACCCCTGCGGCGTCCTCCACGACCGCGCGGCCCCGCTCTGCTCCTGCCACGGTGACGGTGACGCCGGCCGACCGGGCGCGCGGCATCGAGCCTGGGGCGCCCGTCAAGGTCGCCGCCTCGGGTGGCACCGTCACCGACGTCGTCGTGACCGACGACAAGGGAGCCAAGGTTCCCGGGACGGTCAAGGACGGGGTGTGGACGCCTGCCAGCCGTCTCGGCCTGGACTCGGCCTATTCCGTACGCTCGGTCGTCACCCTCGCCGACGGGCGGTCGCAGACCGCGACCTCGTCCTTCCGGACGCTCAAGCCCGAGACGACCGCGAAGTACACGCTGCTGCCCTCCGACGACACGGTCGGCGTCGGCATGCCGGCCATTGTGCAGTTCGCCTCGTCGGTCAAGACGCCCCAGCAACGGGCCGAGGTGGAGCGCAGCATGAAGGTCACCACCGAGCCGGCCGTCGAGGGATCCTGGGGATGGCTCGACGACCGGCAGCTGATGTGGCGGCCCAAGGACTACTGGAAGCCGGGGACCAAGGTCACCATGGACGCTCGGCTCGCCGGGCTGCAGACGGGTGAGGGCAAGTATGTCGGGAGGAACGACACCAAGACCTTCACGATCGGCCGCTCGCAGGTGAGCACGGTCGACATGAAGACGCATCATATGACGGTCGTGCGGGACGGGCAGCAGGTCAAGAACATCCCCGTCACCACCGGCAAGCCCGGCTTCATCACCCGGTCGGGGACCAAGGTCATCATGGAGAAGGTCGGCGCGATGACGATGGACTCCGCCACCGTCGGCATCCCCAAGGGCAACCCGGAGTACTACAAGCTCGACACGAAGTGGAACATGCGGATCACGTGGACGGGGGAGTTCCTCCACGCGGCCCCCTGGTCGCAGTGGGCCCAGGGCAGGCGCAACGTCTCGCACGGCTGCACCAACATGGGTCTGGACGACGCGCGCTGGATGTTCGAGAGCTCCATGGTGGGCGACGTCGTGCAGTTCACCGGCTCGGACCGCCCGTTCAAGCCCACCGAGGGCATCGGGGTCTGGCAGTACTCCTGGCCGCAGTGGCAGCAGCAGAGCGCCCTGCGCTGAACCGAGGGTAAGAGTCCCGTGGAGTG